>JBAXLX010000267.1:0-5102 GCA_037134595.1 Pseudomonadota bacterium | reverse complement strand
CGCTGGGACAGGCGGAAGGGTGTTGGCATGGATTGGCAGGCAGAGATTGCAGCGGCGGCGGGGCGGATTGCGCCCTATGTGCGCGTCACACCGGTGATGGACACCGTTTTGCCCGGAGCAGGGCGGATTGCGCTGAAGTTGGAGAATACACAGCACACGGGCAGTTTCAAGGCTCGGGGGGCCTTTAACACACTGGTCGCAGGGCCTGTGCCCAAAGCGGGGGTGGTGGCGGCATCGGGGGGCAATCACGGCGCGGCGGTGGCCTATGCGGCGCGGACGCTGGGCTATCCGGCGAAGATATTTGTGCCTGAATATGCAGGCCCTGCCAAAATCGCGCTGATCCGCGCGCAAGGGGCGGATTTGGACATTGTGCCGGGGGTCTATGCCGATGCGGCGGCGCGGGCGGCGGACTATGCAGCGCAGACGGGGGCGATGCAGATCCACCCCTATGACGCGCTTCCCACGCTGGCAGGCCAAGGCACTTTGCTGCGCGAATGGGAGGTGCAGGGGCTAGAGGCGGACACCGTCCTGATCGCCGTGGGCGGGGGCGGGTTGATTGCGGGGTCGCTGGCGTGGCTGGGCGGGCGGCGCAAGGTGGTGGGGGTGGAACCTGTTTTGGCCCCCACGCTGCACCGCGCCTTGGTTGAGGGGCCGCAAACACGGGTCGAGGTATCAGGCATCGCCGCCAATGCGCTGGGGGCCAGCACGATTGGCCGGATGTGTTACGATCTGGCCAAAGCGCAGGGCACGGTTTCGGTGCTGGTCACCGATCAGGCCATTGCCGATGCCCAAGCCCTGCTGTGGCGCAGCCTGCGGCAGTTGGTGGAACCGGCGGGGGCCGCGGCCCTCGCAGCCCTGACTTCGGGCGCTTATCTGCCCGAAGCCGGCGAAAAGGTCGCCGTGCTGGTCTGCGGGGCCAATCCCGCGCCAGACCCTTTGGGCTAGCGCCCTTGTGATTGCAACAGCCGCGCCCTGCGTTTAGAAAGCGCAAATCCTTTCAGCCGCAGGAGAGACCCATGTCCTACGCCGCCCTAGAAACCACGATCAATGCCGCTTGGGAGGCCCGCGACGGCATTTCCCCCGCCACCAAAGGCGAGACCCGCGAGGCCATCGAAGCCACGCTGGAAGCGCTGGATAAAGGCGCTTTGCGGGTCGCCGAAAAGCGCGGGGCTGATTGGCATGTGAACCAATGGGCGAAAAAGGCGGTTTTGCTGTCGTTCCGGCTGAATGACATGGGCGTTATCGGCGGCGGCAATGGGGCGGCGACGTGGTGGGACAAGGTGCCGTCAAAGTTCGACGGCTGGGGCGAAGCCCACTGGCGCGCGGCAGGCTTTCGCGCCGTGCCGGGGTCAATCGTGCGCCGGTCAGCCTTTATCGGGCGCAACGTGGTTTTGATGCCGTCGTTTGTGAACGTCGGGGCCTTTGTGGACGAAGGGTCGATGGTTGACGGCTGGGCCACGGTCGGCTCTTGCGCGCAGATCGGCAAGAATGTGCACCTGTCGGGTGGGGTGGGCATTGGCGGCGTGCTGGAACCGATGCAGGCCGGCCCAACGATCATCGAGGATGATTGCTTTATCGGCGCGCGCTCTGAAGTGGTCGAAGGCTGCATTGTGCGCCAAGGGTCGGTTCTGGGCATGGGCGTTTTCATCGGCCAATCCACCAAGATCGTTGACCGCGAAACCGGTGCGGTCATGTACGGCGAGGTGCCTGCCGGATCGGTGGTGGTCGCAGGGTCGATGCCGTCAAAAGGCGGGATCAACCTGTACTGCGCCGTGATCGTCAAGAAGGTCGATGCGCAGACACGCTCGAAAACCTCGATCAACGAGCTGTTGCGCGACTAAGATAACCCGCCACAGACCCTGTGGCCGAAAGGGGCGGTAATGACCGACGCCGATGACACAGACGCGCCTGACAACGGGGCAGGCAAAGCCAAACGGCGTCAGCAGGTGTTTACCCTGCTGGTCGAGGTGGGCCGCAAGACAGGCGACGGCCTGCCCGACAAGGCCACAGGTGCGGGTCTGGTGATCTACGCCAGCGGCGTGGATGAGGCCGAGGCCGTGCGTGAAACTGTGGCGATCCTGAAACAGGCCGATCTGGCCCCGCTGGATGTGTCAGGCTACGGCACGATGGAAGAACGCCAAGCCAGCGGCGACCAGATCGAGCCTGCCGAGCTAGAGTTGATGGAACGGGCGTTGCTGGAAAACTCGGTCATCGTGGCGCAGATGACGCCGTTTTTCGACTGATTGCATGAGAAAGAGGCCGCTATGCCCACCACCGATCCTGTCGCCTTGACCGCAGCACTGATCCGCTGCCCCTCGGTCACGCCAGAAGACGGCGGGGCGATGGGTGTGCTGGAAAGCCTTCTGGGCGCTGCGGGTTTTGAATGTCACCGCGCTGATCGGGGTGGGGTGGCCAACCTATACGCCCGCTGGGGTCAAAAGGGCGCAAACCGCAGCTTTGGCTTTAACGGCCATGTCGATGTGGTGCCGGTGGGCGATCTGGCGGCTTGGACGCAAGACCCCTTTGGCGCGGCGGTGGTGGACGGCTGGATGTTCGGGCGCGGGGCAACCGATATGAAATCGGCGGTTGCGGCCTTTGCGGCGGCGGCGGTCGATTTTGTGCAAAGCACGCCGCCGGAGGGCGCTGTGATCTTAACGATCACCGGCGATGAAGAGGGGCCGTCGGTCGATGGCACGGTCGCCCTGCTGGACTGGATGGCGCAGAACGGCGAGCGGATGACGCATTGCTTGGTCGGCGAACCCACCTGCCCCAACACCTTGGGCGAGATGATGAAAATCGGCCGCCGCGGGTCGCTGACAGCCTGGATTACGGCGCAGGGTGTGCAAGGCCATTCGGCCTACCCCCACCGCGCCCGCAACCCGATGAGCGCACTGGTGCGCCTGCTTGGCGCGCTTGAGGCGCAGCCTTTGGATCATGGGACGGCGCATTTTGATGCCTCGACCCTTGCGATCACCACGATTGATTGTGGCAATCCGGCGACGAATGTGATCCCTGCCAAGGGCAATGCCACGGTCAACATCCGCTTTAACGACAGCCATAGCGGGGCAAGCCTGACCGCTTGGTTGCAGGAAAAGGCCGATGCGGTGGCGGTGGAAACCGGCGTGACGTTTGGCTTGCGCGTGTCGGTTTCGGGGGAAAGCTTTCTAACCCCTCCCGGTGCCTTCACCGACCTTGTGGCACATGCGGTGCAGGCGAAAACGGGGGTGACACCGGTTGCCTCAACCTCGGGCGGCACGTCGGATGCGCGGTTTATCAAGACCCACTGTCCGGTGGTGGAATTCGGGCTGGTGGGACAAACGATGCATCAGGTCGACGAGCGGGTCGAAGTGGCGCAGATTGTTAGCCTGAAAGCCATCTATTCGCGCATCTTGCAGGACTATTTCGCGTGACCCTGACCATTGCGCAAACCCGCGACATCACCCTGTGCCGCGCCCTGCGCCGCACGGTTTTTATCGACGAGCAGGGCGTGTCAGAGGCCGACGAGGTGGACGATCTGGACGAGGTCGCTATTCACCTTTTGGCCCATGAAGACGGCCAAGCCGTGGGGTCTGCCCGCCTGCTGGTGCAAGGCGAGGTGGGCAAGATCGGCCGCGTGTGCGTGCTGGCCCATGCGCGCGGGCGCGGGATTGGGGCGGCGCTGATCCGCCACGCGGTGGAGCGCTTTCGCGGACAGAGCGGAATCACACGGGTGAAACTGGGTGCGCAGACCCATGCTTTGGGTTTTTACGCAGCGCTTGGGTTTGTCGCCATAGGCGAGGTCTATGACGATGCCGGCATCGCGCACCGCGATATGATCTTGGAATTTGCGACCAAAGCTAGGCCCGCTTGACGCGGTAGACCACGCAGTACAGCGCGGGCACGAACAGCAAGGTCAGCAAGGTGCCCACGATAATCCCGCCGATCATCGCATAGGCCATCGGCCCCCAGAACACCTGCCGCGAGATCGGGATCAGCGCCAGACTGGCCGCCGCCGCCGTCAGCAAGATCGGGCGCGCACGGCTGTCGGTGGCGTCAAACACCGCGGTCCACATGGCAAGGCCCTTGGCGCGCAGCTCTTCAATCTCGTGCACCAAGATGATGGAATTGCGAATCAAGATGCCCACCAAGGCCAGCACGCCCAAGATCGCCACAAAGCCCAAAGGCGCGCCTGACAGCAGCAAAGCCGCCACCACGCCGATCATCCCCAAGGGCGCCACCGCCAGCACGATAAAGCTGCGCCGGAAGCTTTGCATTTGCACCATCACCAAGGTGACCATGATCAACAGCATGATCGGCACCACCGCGATGATCGGTGCTTGGCTTTCGGCACTGCTTTCGGCAGAGCCTGCCACCGCGACGCTATAGCCTGCGGGCAGGTTGGCGGCAAATTGGTCGATGGCGGGCTTTAAGTCTTTGGTCAGCGTGGCGGGTTGGTCTTTGGTCACCACGGCGGCTTTTACCGTCACGGTGGGCACGCGGTTGCGCTGCTGGATCAGCGGTTGTTCCAATGTCCATTCCAGCGTGGCGAAAGAGCCCAGTGGGATCGGTTGGCCCGCCGCGTTGCCCAGTTGCAGGTTTTGCAGCGCGGCTATCGAGGACCGATCCGCCGCAGTGCCGCGCGCCACAACGTCGATCAGGGTCTTGCCGTGGCGCAACTCTGTCACCGTCACCCCGTCAAACAAAGTGTACAGCGCTTGGGCGACATCGGTTTGGGTCACGCCCAACTGGCGCAGCTTGTCTTGGTCCAGCACCACCCGCGCCACCCGGGCGGGTTCGTTGAAGTTCTGCGTGATCATCGCCAAGCGTGGATCGCGGGCGAGCACGGCGGACAGATCACGCCCCAGATCGCCAACCTTGTTCGCATCCGGCCCCGACACACGATATTGCACCGGCTTGCCGACCGGCGGCCCAAGTTCCAAAAACTTGGGGTAAAGATCGACCCCGGGCAGGGTCTTGGCATAGTCTAACACCGCCGCCTTCAAAGCATCGCGGGCGGCCAGATCAGGGGTCATCACCACAATCTGACCCAGACTGTCAGACGGGGTCATGGCATCAAAGGACAAAACAAAGCGCGGAGCAGAGCGGCCGACATAGGTGCTCCA
>JBAXLX010000266.1:0-5115 GCA_037134595.1 Pseudomonadota bacterium | reverse complement strand
AACAGTTTTGAAAACTTCGTCTATCTCAGCCAAGTGCAACAGGGCCTAGCGATCAAAACCGCCGTGACCCATTGGCGCAGCTTAAAGCCGCATTGCATGGGCACGCTGATCTGGCAGTTGAATGACACATGGCCCGTGTGTTCTTGGGCCAGCCTTGACCATGGCGGTGGGTGGAAGCTGCTGCACCATATGGCCAAAGAGTTCTACCAGCCGGTGTTTGTCTCGGCTGTGCCGGTTGGCGGCCAAGTCGAACTGCGGGCGGTGAATGACACCGGTGCGCCGGTTGCCCTGACCGTCACCGCCCATGCCGCCGCGATGGACGGCACCACCCGCCCCTTGGGCAGCGCCACTGTGACCGTGGGCGATCAGGCCCAACTGGCGCTGGCGGTGGCCGTGCCAGAGGGCGAAATCCTCACCTATACATGGGCGGTGGACGGCCATCAGGGCGGCGACCATTTCGCGCCCAAGCCCTATAAGTCCTATGACCTGCACCCCGCGTCTTTGGCCTATGATGTCAAACCCGTCGGTCCAGCCTATGAAATCACAGTGACCAGCAAAGCCCTAGCCCTGTTCGTCGCACTTGAGGCCGATCACCCCGGCCGCTTCTCGTCCAACGGCTTTGCGCTTTTCCCCGGCCACCCCGCCACCGTGACCTTTACCCCCAAAACGCCCGGCCCCGCGCCGCAATTCACCTTGCGTGATCTGCACGCCGCCACCACCTGACAAGGACCTGACATGATCGCCTATCAGCTTTACTCCTCGCGCAATTTCCCGCCGCTGGACGCCACGGCCAAGATGCTGGCCGCCGTGGGTCTGACGGGCACCGAAGGCTTTGGCGGGCTTTACGACACGCCCGCCTCCCTAGCCACCACAGCGGCGGCGCTGAAAGCGGCGGGATTGTCGATGAAAACCGGTCACTTTGGCCTTTCACAGGTCGAAGACACGCCGGATTGGGCGCTGGACGTGGCCAAGACTTTGGGGATCGAGCGGATTTATGTGCCCTATCTGATGCCCGCAGACCGCCCGACCGATGCCGCAGGCTGGCGCGCCTTTGGCGCGCGGTTGGAAAAGGCAGGCGCGCCGATCCGCGCGGCGGGCTTGGGGTTTGGCTGGCACAACCATGATTTCGAATTCAAGGCCCAAGCTGACGGCTCGATCCCGCAATCCTCGATCCTTGAGGGCGGCCCGAGCTTGGAGGTCGAGCTGGACGTGGCTTGGGTGATCCGTGGCGGATCGGATCCCTTGGCCTGGATCAACCGCTACGCGGGCCGCATCACGGCCGCCCATGTCAAAGACATCGCGCCCACGGGCCAGAATGCCGATGAAGACGGCTGGGCCGATGTGGGCCATGGCACGGTCGATTGGAAGACCATCCACGCCGCGCTGACAGCGGCGGGCTGCAAGCACTTCGTCTTGGAACATGACAATCCGGCGGATCACCAGCGCTTTGCGACGCGCTCTTTCGCCACCCTAAACGCTTTGTGAGGCTGACATGACAAAACTTGGCATCGGAATTATCGGCTGCGGCAATATCTCGACCGCCTATCTGCGGCTGGCACCGCTTTTCAAAGGGCTAGAGGTCCGCTCTGTGTCGGACATCAATATGGAGGCCGCCACCACCCGCGCGGCAGAGTTCAACACCAAAGCGCAAAGCGTGGATGACCTTCTGGCCAACCCCGCGCTGGATATCGTGATCAACCTGACGATTCCGGATGCGCATTACCCCATCACCAAGCGCATTTTGGAAGCGGGCAAACATGCCTATTCCGAAAAGCCGCTGGTGCTGACGCTGGAACAGGGCACCACCTTGCGCGATCTGGCCAAGGCCAAGGGCCTGTCGGTCGGCTGCGCGCCGGACACGTTCTTGGGCGGGGCGCACCAACAAGCCCGCGCCATTCTGGACGAGGGCACGATTGGCGAGATCACCACAGGCAATGCCGCCATTCAGGCGCATGGGCCCGAAAGCTGGCACCCTTCGCCCGAGTTCTTCTATCAACCCGGCGCTGGCCCGGTTATGGACATGGGGCCCTATTATATCGCCACGCTGATCAACCTTCTGGGGCCGGTCAAGCGCGTGGGGGCCTTGACCTCGTCGGCGGAGGCCGAGCGCACCATCGGCTCTGGCCCGCGTCAGGGGCAAAAGATCAAGGTCAACACGCCGTCCAACATTCAAGCCCTGCTGGAGTTCCACTCAGGGGCCACGATCAGCTTTTCGGCCTCATGGGATGTGTGGCACCACAAGCGCAACCATTTCGAGCTTTATGGCACCAAAGGCACGCTTTATGTGCCCGACCCCAACTTCTTCGGCGGCACGGTTGAAGTGGCCTTGGCAGGGGGTGAGGCCCAAGTGCAAACGCCGTGGGATCATCCCTTTGGCAAGATCAACCAAACCGACAAAGGCCGCGAATTGGCCAACTACCGCACGGCAGGCTTGGCCGATATGGCGCAGGCCCATATGGAAGGCCGCGACCACCGCTGCTCGCTGGAACGCACGCTGCACGGGGTGGATGTGATGACCTCGATCCTGAAATCGGGCGAGACGGGGCAGTTTGCCACCCTCACCACCACCTGCACCCGCCCCGCAGCGCTCGGCATCGCCGAAGCCCGCGCGCTTTTGGCCTAAGGTACAGCGGGGGGGCTGCGCAGCCCCCCCGCACCCCCCGCGCCCAAGGGGGCTGCGCACCCCCTTGGGGAACCCGGCGGAGTATTTTCGCCTCGGTGAAGGGGGGAAGGCAAAACCGCCAAAGGAGAGTGTGGGCCTTTTTGCTTTTCATCTTGGCACAAATACTCCGGGGGTGCGGGGGCTGGCCCCCGCTTGTGGCTTGATTGCGGCGCAAAAGGCGTCATAACGCCAAATATATTTGGCCGGACGCCCCATGACTGACACGCGCAAAATCCCGACCCACGAGGTGACCTATGCCCGTCTGCGGGATATGATCCTGTTTGGCTTGCTGGAACCGGGTGCGCCTGTCACCATTCAAGGGTTGATCAACGATCTGGGCGCGGGCATGACCCCCGTGCGCGAGGCTTTGCGCCGCTTGGCCGCCGAAGGGGCACTGTTGCCGCAGGGCAACCGGCGGGTCACGGTGCCGCGGGTCAGTTTGGCGGTGTTGGATCAAATCGCCTTTGCCCGCCTGACAATCGAACCGCATCTGGCAGAACTTGCCGCCGCCCACCTGTCCCCCGCCTTGATCGCGCGGTTGGAGGGGTTGGATGCCCAAGTGGATGCCGCCATTCGGGCCGGCGACATCACCGCCTATCTAAAGAGCAACCACGCCTTCCATTTCGCGCTGTACGAGGCGTCGAACGCCCCCGTTCTGGTGGACATGGCGCGCTCGCTTTGGCTGCGCTTTGGGCCGTCGCTGCGCATCGTGGTGGCGCGTGGGGCGGCTTTGGCTTTGCCTGATCAGCATGGCTTGGCCCTCTCTGCGATGCGGGCGGGTGATGGTGCGGGTTTGGTGCAGGCGCTGCGGGATGACATTCTGCAAGGGGTCGATCAGGTGCGCAGCGCCCTTGCGCGGGGCGAGATTTAGCACCCGCAGGGGCCGCCGGAAAAATTTGATCAAATTTCTTGAAGCCCCCCGCGTTTGACTTTAAGCTGCCCCAAAGGGCGTCTTTTGCGCCCGCCAGCACAGGGGTCGCATCATGAACAAGATCACCAACCACATGCCCACAGCCGAGCTTCAAGCGCTCGACGCGGCCCACCATATGCACCCGTTCACCGACAACTCTGCCCTTGCCAAAAAGGGCGCACGCATCATGAAATCGGCCAAGGGCGTCTGGCTGACCGATACCGAAGGCCACCGCATCATCGACGGCATGGCGGGCCTGTGGTGCGTAAACATCGGCTACGGGCGCAAGGAACTCGCCACCGCTGCCGCCGCACAGATGGAGGAGCTGTCCTATTACAACACCTTCTTCCAAACCAGCCATATCCCCGCCATCGCCCTTGCCGCCAAAATTGCCGAGGTCGCTCCGGGTGATTTGAACCATGTCTTCTTTGCAGGCTCAGGCTCGGAAGCGAACGACACCAACATCCGCATGGTGCGCCGCTATTGGGACATCATGGGCCAGCCCGAAAAGCGCGTCATCATCGCGCGGACCAATGGCTATCACGGCTCTACCATGGGCGGCGGGTCTTTGGGCGGGATGGCGGGCATCCATGCCCACGGCGGCAAGATCGCAGGCATCGTGCATATCGGTGAGCCGAACTGGTGGGAGCAGGGCGGCGATATGACGCCGGAAGATTTTGGGCTGCTGCGCGCACGCGAGCTGGAAAGCATGATCCTGCAACTGGGTGTTGAAAACGTTCCGGCCTTTATCGGCGAACCCGTGCAGGGGGCGGGCGGGGTGATCATTCCGCCGTCGACCTATTGGCCGGAAATCCAGCGCATTGTCGACAAATACGGCATCCTGTTGATCGCGGACGAGGTCATCACCGGCTTTGGCCGCACTGGCAACTGGTTTGGCAGCCAAACCTTTGGCATCAAGCCCCATATCATGACCATCGCCAAGGGCCTGTCGTCAGGCTACCAGCCCATCGGCGGCTCGATCGTGAATGACCATGTGGCCGAGGTTCTGGGATCGGCGGGCGATTTCAACCACGGCTACACCTATTCCGGCCACCCTGTCGCCGCCGCCGTGGCCTTGGAAAACATCCGCATCCTGCAAGAGGAACATATCGTCGAACATGTGCGCGATGTGGCGCATCCCTATCTTTGGGCGAAATGGCAAGCGCTGAGCGACCATCCTTTGGTGGGTGAGGCGAAGTTGGTCGGCCTGATGGGCTCTATCGCGCTCACACCCGATAAAGCCACCCGTGCCAAGTTCGCCTCTGACACCGGAACGGTCGGCTACCGCTGCCGCGAGCGGTGCTTTGCCAATGATCTGATCATGCGCCATGTTGGCGACCGGATGATCATCTCGCCGCCCTTGGTGATCACGCCTGAGGAGATCGATATCCTGATCGCCCGCGCCACCAAATCGCTCGACGAATGCTATGCGGGCCTGAAGGCTGACGGATTGATGAAATCGGCCTAAGCTCGCGCTTGCGTGCCGGAGACGGGCCAACCTGTGTCGGCACGGGGCAACTGGCGGGCGGGGCGCTGGTCTATC
>JBAXLX010000265.1:0-5134 GCA_037134595.1 Pseudomonadota bacterium | reverse complement strand
GCCCTTGGGCTTTTGCCAGCAGGCGTCATGCCCGGGCAGGGCAGCGACGGCGGGATGGTGCTGGTGCTGTGCAGCGGCACTGGCCCGATGCTGATGACGGTTGATCCGGCCACAGGCATGTTCAAGAAAGCACCCCCCACCGCTCCGAAATCAGCCTGCGATTGGGCCATGGCGCAGGCGGGCACCGCCCTTCCCGCCGCCGTTGCCCTGCCCTTGCCACCGCAAGCCCTTGCGCGCGCCGCCCCCGCACTGGCCAGCCTTGATTTTCGCCCCGCCCATGACCCACGCGGGATTTATGCGCGCGGCCCCCCCTCCCTGATCTGATTTCGCAGCCTTTAACTGAAATCACATCTGGAGATGGTCGATGTCGTCTATCGAACCCACACCCCCGACCGGGGTCAATAAACTTTACTTCGCAGCATGGCGCTGGCACTTTTACGCCGGGCTTTACGTTATTCCGTTCCTTGTGATGCTCGCGTCTTCGGGCCTGATCATCTTGTGGTTCACGGCCATAGCGCCCGAATACGGCGACCGCTTGGCCGTGCCGCAGGGCGACAAGGCCTTGACGCTGACAGCCCAAGAAGCGGCTGTACTGGCGGCCCATCCGGGCAGGGTCGACAAATACATCGCCCCGATTGACGCCACCAAGCCCGCGCTTTTCCGCGTGCAGGGCGATGGTGGCGCGGCCATGATCGCCCTTGACCCCTACACAGGTGCCGTGCTGCGCGACCGCCCCGAGGCGGGCACATGGAACGAATGGGCCACCAACCTGCATGGCAAGTTGCTGACCGGCGTCGATGGCGGCTGGGCCGATTATCTGATCGAGACGGCCGCAAGCCTTGGCGTGCTGTTGGTGGTCACTGGCCTGTGGCTGGCATGGCCGCGCAACGGCGAGGGTTTTTCGGCGATGTTTGTCCCGCAAATGCGGGCCAAGGGCCGCGCCTTTTGGAAATCGACCCACCGCGCGGCGGGGTCTTGGATCTCGATCTTTCTGGTGTTCTTCCTGTTCTCCGGTCTGGCTTGGGCGGGCATCTGGGGGGGCAAGTTCGTGCAGGCATGGAACACATTCCCCGCCGAGAAATGGGGCGCGCCCTTGTCGGACAAGACCCATGAAAGCATGAACCACACAGCCGCTAAAGAAGTGCCTTGGGCGCTGGAACTGGCCCCCTTGCCCCTGTCAGGCTCGACCGTTGGCGCGCAGCTCTTGCCCGAGGGGACGCCGATTGTGCTGGAAACCGTGGTCGCCTTGGGCCGCGCGTTAGGCTTTGACGGACGCTTCCAAGTGACCAAGCCCGCCGACGATACGGGCGTGTGGACCCTTGCCCAAGAATCGATCACCTACGACACCCCCAACCCGACCACAGACCGCACCGTGCATATCGACCAATACACCGGCAAGATTTTGGCCGATGTGCGCTTTGCCGATTATGCGCTAGGCGGCAAGGCGATGGCTGTCGGGGTGGCCCTGCATGAAGGGCAACTGGGTCTTTGGAACATCGTTTTGAACGCCGCTTTCTGTCTGGCGGTGATCTTTTTGTGCCTTGGGGCTGTGGTGATGTGGTGGATGCGCCGCCCTGCCAAAGCGGGGCGGTTGGCAGCCCCCCCCGTTCCTGCCGATGTGCCGCTGAACGGCTGGGTGGTTCTGGGGGCGATTGTTCTGTCGGTCGGCGTTCCGGTCTTGGGGATCACGCTGGTCGGCGTCTTGGTGCTTGACCTGATCGTTCTGGCCAACCTGCCGCTTCTCAAGCGTCTGGTCAGCTAGGCCCAAGTCCCGGCCCCTTCGGGGGCCGGGAGGTTAGTCGAGGTGGAAAATCTCGGGCATCTGCGCCCACCATTCACCTTCCTTGCGGGTGGCAAGGGGGGCTTGGCAGGGCATACACACGGCCCACCACTCTTGAGTCACGGGGTCTGCCGCCATCTTGGCCATATCGGCGGCATGATCGGTACCGTGGTATTCGTAATACGAGAACATCAGGTTCTCGGGCTCTTTGAGGTAAATCGAATAATTGCGGATGTTGCACGCGGTGATCATCTTCAACACATCCGGCCAGACCGCCGCGTGCAGGCGGACATATTCGGCCTTCTTTTCGGGGTTGACCCCCACCACCATGCCATAACGCTGCATTGTCCCCTCCCCAAGGTTACGCCCGCCGCAAACGGCCAAAGGCCGCCGCCAGCGCAAAAATCCCCGCAGCCGCCGCCACCATAGACGGCCCTGCCGGCGTATCTTGCCACAAAGACAGGCCAAGGCCCAACAGGCAAGCCATAGCCCCAAGGGCCGAGGCAAGGGCCGCCATAACCTCAGGCCCGCGGGCTAAAGCCCGCGCGGCGGCGGCGGGGATGACCAGCATGGCGGCGATCAGCAAGGCCCCCACAACCTTTAGCGCCACAGCCACCACCAAGGCCAAGGCCAGCGTCAAGATCAAACGCTCGCGGTCGGGGTTGATCGCGTCTGCCCGTGCCAGATCGGCGCTGAGGGTGGCTGTCAGCAAGGCCTGCCACCGCCAGATCAACAGCGCGACCACCGCCAAGGCCCCGCCCCAGATCGTGGCCAGATCAGCGGGCGTGACGGCAAGGATATCGCCGAACAGATAGGATTCCAGACTGGTATGCACCCCATGCACAAAGCTGATCGCCACCAAGCCCAAGGCCAAAGCGCCGTGGCTTAACACGCCCAAGGTCGTATCCACCGCCCAGCCCTTGGCCGCCAGCGCCGCCACCGTCACCGCCATAGACAGCGCCACAACCAGCGTGCCCAAGGGCACGGGCAGATCGGTGGCCAAGGCAAAGGCCACGCCCAGAATGGCCGCATGCGCGGTGGCATCGCCGAAATAGGCCATCCGCCGCCACAGAACAAAAGCCCCCAAGGGGCCTGTCGCCAGCGACAGGCCAATGCCGGCCAAGCCAGCGCGGATGAGGAAATCATCAAACATGGTGGTCGTGCCCCCCCTGATCATGGCCTGCGTGGTCATGGCCTGCGTGGTTGGCGGCCCCGTGATCCGCCGTGCCGTCATGCGAATGGTCATGCCGGTGCTGATACAAAGCCAAGGCCCCCTGCGTGCCTAACCCAAACAGCGCCCGATATTCCGGCGCGGCCGAGACGACCCTTGGCGTGCCCTGACAGCAGATGTGGTGGTTGAGGCAAATCACCCTGTCACTGGCCGCCATGACCACGTGCAGATCATGGCTGACCATCAGCACCCCCGCGCCGGTATCGCGCCGCACCTCGGCGATCAGGGTGTAAAAGGCGGCCTCGCCGGGTTGGTCCAGCCCTTGGGTGGGTTCATCCAGCACCAACAGGCCCGGGTTCCCCAGCAAGGCCCGCGCCAGCATGACACGTTGCAATTGCCCGCCCGACAGAGCGGCAATCTGGCGAAGCCCTGCCGCCTCCATCCCCACACGGGTCAGCACTTGCACGGCCTCGGCATCGGCTACGCGGCGGGGCAGCGACAGGAACCGGCGCACGGTCATCGGCAGGCTTGGGTCAATCGCCAGCTTTTGCGGCACATAGCCCAGCCGCAGGCCATCAGCGCGGTGCACTTGCCCGCCGGATAGGGGCACCATCCCCAGAACCGCCCGCAACAGCGTGCTTTTGCCCGAACCGTTCGGGCCCAGCACGGTGACAATCTCGCCCGCTTCAATGCCCATCGACACGTGGGACAAAACCTCGACCCCACCCAAGCGGACGGTGATATCTTGCGCCTGAAGCAGCATCACGCCACTCCCCGCACGGGGCGTTCAATGACTGTACAGGCGGGGCAAAGACCTAGCGCCTCTACCGTGGCGCGTTCGACGGTAAAGCCGACTTTCTTGGCCGCTTGACCCAAGGCCAGCCCAATCGCCGCCCCGGGGGCTTCAGCCACCGCGTTGCAGATACGGCAGATCAGAAAAGCAGGCGCGTGCAGTTCGCCCGGATGCATACAGGCCGTAAAGGCGTTCAGGCGGCGGATGCGGTGGGCCAGACCGTTTTCTTCCAAGAACTCTAACGCGCGGTAGGCAACAGGCGGCTGGTGACCAAACCCCTCGGCTGCCAAGCGTTCCAGCACATCGTAAGCGCCAAGGGCGCGGTGGGCCTCTAGCAAGATTTGCAGCGTGCGGCGGCGCACGGGGGTCAGGCGCTGCCCGCCTTGGGCCAACTGCACCTCGGCCAAGGCCAGCACGTCATCTGCGCAGCGGGAATGGTCATGCGGGGCAAAGGCCAGATCGGGCTGGGCACAGCCGGGGCAAGTCGATGGGTCGTGCATCGGGCACCTGTTGGGCGTTATACTATAACGTGGATCTTGACATGTTATGATATAACATCCTACACCGCGCGCCACCACCCCGAAAGGCCCAAAATGCGCGCGCTTGTTCTGTTGCTTGCCCTGTCTTGCCCCGCACTGGCCGACGTGCCGCAGGTGCAAACCGATATTCCGCCTGTGGCAGCCCTTGTCGCGCAGGTGATGGGCGGCTTGGGCAGCCCCGGGGTCTTGCTGGACAAAGGCGGCGACGAGCATGACCTGCAACTGCGCCCCAGCCAGATGCGGGCGCTGAACGGGGCACAGCTTTTGGTCTGGATCGGACCCGAGCTGACACCGGCGCTGGACACGGCGCGCCAATCGGTGCCCGATCTGCAAAGCTTGGCCCTGCTGGACGACCCCGCAACCCTGCGCCAAGACTATGCGGACGGGGGCCTAAACCCCCATGCGTGGCTTGACCCGACCAACGCCAGCCTATGGCTTGACCTGATCGCAAAGCGCCTGTCGGCGTTAGACCCTGACCATGCTCCGACCTACGCCGCCAATGCCACCGCAGCCCAAGGCCAGATCGCGGCCCTAGACGGCGACCTTGCCCGCCAATTGGCCAGTCTGACCCAGACCTTTGTCACCTACCACGACGCCTATGGCTATTTCACCGCCCATTACCACCTACCCTCTGCAGGCGGCCTTGCCGCAGGCGATGCCGCCGCCCCCGGTGCGGCCCGCCTGTCCGCCCTGCGTAAGCAGGCGGAACAAGGCCAGATCACCTGCGCCTTCCCCGAGGCGCAGCACGACCCCGCCCTGATCACCAATCTGGCGAAAGGCACGGCATTGTTCATCGGCCCGCCGCTGGATCCGGTCGGCTCAACCCTTGACCCAACCCCCCAAGCCTATGA
>JBAXLX010000264.1:0-5142 GCA_037134595.1 Pseudomonadota bacterium | reverse complement strand
CCACCTTCCGCAAGGTGACCTTCCCGCTGATTTTCCCGGGTGTGCTGTCGGCGATGCTGTTCGCCTTCACGCTGTCCTTTGACGAATTCCCGCGCACGCTGTTTGCCTCGGGCCGGGATCAGACCTTGCCCTTGGCGATCTACGGCACCTTTGCTGTGGAAATTCATCCCAACATCTTTGCCTTCGGGGTGCTGACCACGCTGTTCTCGTTCTGCCTTCTCTCGGTCTACGGCATCCTGATGGCGATGTCCGTGCGCCGCGCCAAGAAGATGGCCATGCAGGAGGACATTGCATGAGCACGGGAACCGTTATTGTCACGGGTGCCGGGTCCGGCATCGGCCGCGCGATTGCGATGCGGCTGGCGGCGGATGGCTACAAGGTCATGGTCAACGACTTCCGCGCCGCCGCGGCGGCTGCGGTGGCGGCAGAGATTGGCGACTCCGCCCGGTCCTGCGGCGGCGATGTGTCGGTTGAGGGGGATGTGGCCGCGATGGTGGCCGCGACTGAGGCCGCCTTTGGCCCCATCACCCATCTGGTCAACAATGCAGGCCATGTGCATCAGGGCCGGTTCCTTGACCTGACGCCTTCCGATTTCGACCTCATGATTGCGGTGCATTTGCGCGGGACGTTCCTGTGCACCCATGCCGTGCTGGCGGGGATGCTGGCGCGAAAATCCGGTGTTATCGTTAACATCGCCAGCCAACTCGGCCAGATCGGCGGGATGGAGCTGGTGCATTACTCCGCAGCCAAGGCCGGGATCATCGGCCTAACCAAGGCTTTGGCGCGGGAAGTGTCAGCCCAAGGCGTGCGCGTCAATGCCGTGGCACCGGGGCCGATCAACACGCCGCTGGTCCGCAGCCTGTCCGAGGATTGGCAGCGCGCCAAGGCTGCCGAATTGCCCTTGGGCCGCTTTGGCGAGCCTGAGGAAGTGGCGGCCACCGTGGCGTTCCTCTGCTCACCCGCCGCGTCGCTGTTCGTCGGCCAGACGCTTGGCCCTAATTCCGGGGATGTGATGCTAGGACCCAAACCGTTCTGATCACCGGGGCCGGGATCGGCATTGGCCGCGCCAGTGCGAAGGCCTTTGCCGCCGCTGGATACCATGTCATCGTCACCGACGTGTTGGAGGCTGAGGGCTCGTCCTGCGTCGCCGACATCAAAGCCGCAGGCGGCAGCGCAGAGTTTCATTTTCTGGACGTACGCTCCACCGAAGCCGCCGATGCGCTGGTGGCCAAGGTTGAGGCCGCGCATGGCGGCATCGACGTCATCGTCGCCAATGCGGGCATCGCCCATAAGGTGCCGCTGCCGGCCCTGACCGATGAGAAATGGGACCACACCTTTGACATCGACCTCAAAGGCATCTTCCGCGTCATCCGTCCGGCACTGGCGGGCATGAAGGCGCGCAAGAAGGGCGCAGTGATTGCGCTGTCGTCCATCATGGGCGTGGCTTATGGCTGGGATGAGCATGTGCATTATTCCGCCGCCAAGGCTGGCGTCGTGGGTCTGGTGCGCGGTTTGGCGGTGGAATTGGCCCGCGACGGCATCCGCGTCAACGGCGTGGCCCCGGGCTATATCCGCACCGCGCAACTGTTGTCCAAAGAAAACTCGCTCGGCCCCGAAGCGGCTGAAAAAGCGGGTGAATTCATTCCAATGGGACGGATCGGCGAGCCTGAAGACATCGCCGATGTTGTCCTGTTCCTGGCATCCAACGGCGCCCGATACATGACCGGACAGGTCGTGGTCGTGGACGGAGGATTGCTCGTCGGGCGCTACTAGGTCCGGCGTGCAAGAAGACGACAGACGTCACATCAGAAGACGAAAAACAGGAGGTACTACGAATGAACACCATGTCGCTTTCGCGGCGTCGTTTCCTGCAGGGGACTGCAGGCGGTGCTGCTTTGGCTGCTGGCGGACTGCCGCTGTTCGGCGCGCAACAAGCCTTCGCCGCGGATCTCGCGTCGCAGGAACTGCGCACTGTCGGCCTGTCGGTGACCGTGCAGGAACGCATCCTGAACGATTTCAAGGCGGCCTCGGGCGTGAGCGCAGTGTCGGGCAAAGCCGACATCTTCCCGAACACCCAGACCGAACTGCTGTCGGGCTCCACCGCCTATGACTGCTGGGAAACGATTGGCGAGCGTCTGCCGTCGATCGTGCAGACCGACCTCGTCTCGCCGATCGCGACCTCGGCGCTGACCAACTGGACGGGCGTTGGCGAATCCTTCCTGAAAGCGGACCCGAAGTGGGACGCCAAGGCGCAGATCGTTGGCCAGATCTACACCGACGAGTCGATGACCGCGCTGAACATGGTCCCGACCGTCTATAACTTCGACTCCATCGGCTACCGCCCCGACCTCGTGTCGGCGGAAGAAGCGTCGATGTGGTCCTCGCTGTTCGACCCCAAGTTCAAGGGCAAGACCGGCCTGAACGTTGACCCGCTGATCGCTTTCGGTCAGGCCGTGCTGGCCATGAACGAACTGGGTCTGCTCGAAGTCAAAAACCCGGGCAACGCGGATGCAGCTTCGATCGAAGAAGCCGCCAAGTTCCTGATCTCGAAGAAGAAAGAAGGCCAGTTCCGCGCCCTTTGGGGTGACTTTGGTGAATTGGTCAACCTGATGGCTTCGGGCGAGATGGTTCTGGCTGACGCCTGGCAGCCGGCTGTTATGGCTGTGAAGGCACAGGGCGTTCAGTGCTCTTACGCCACCATGAAGAACGGCTATCGCGGCTGGTCGATCGGCGTTTCGGCGCTGAAATCCTCGCCCAACCTGGATGCTGTGACCGCTTATGCCGATTACTGGCTGTCGGGCGGCCCGGCTGTGGCTGTGTCGGAACAGGGCTACTACTCGCCCAACGACAAGGTCAAAGGCGTGATGTCGGCTGAAAAGTACGCCTTCTGGTACGAAGGCGCACCGTGGGTTGGCGCGGAAGAGCGCGGCATCAAGGAAGGCGATCTGCGCGATGGCGGCTCCTTGGCGACCCGTGCAGCGAACGTCGCTTACTGGCACCAGTGGCCCGATGAATACGACCTGCTGATGACCAAGTGGGACGAATTCCTGTCGGCCTAAGTTCACAAAAGACCGGTCGGGGCTGTTGCCCCGACCGGACCCCCTGTTGCAAGGATAAGACCCGTGGCCTACGACCTTCAGCTTTCCCATATCGGTAAGGTTTATGACAACGGCACGCCCGCCGTCATCGACTTCAATCTGGATGTGGACAAGGGCGAATTCATTGCCTTTCTGGGGCCGTCAGGCTGTGGCAAAACAACCACCCTGCGCATGATTGCAGGCTTTGAAACCATCACCTCGGGTGATCTGCTGATCCGTGGCAGCCGGATCAATGATCTGCTGCCGGAAAAGCGCCCGACCTCGATGATTTTCCAGAATTACGCGCTATTTCCCCATATGACTGTGCGCCAGAACATCCGCTTTGGCCTAGAGGTCAAAGGCATGGCGTCGGCAGAGGCTGACCGCAAGGTTGACCGGATTATTGACAAGCTGGGCCTGTCTGATGTGGCCAATATGCGCCCCAACCGCCTGTCGGGCGGTCAGCGCCAGCGCATTGCTTTGGCGCGGTCTTTGGTGGTGGAACCTGATATTCTTTTGCTGGACGAACCCTTGGGCGCTTTGGACGCCAACCTGCGCAAAAGCATCCAGAACGAGTTGAAACTGCTGCAGCGCGAGTTGGGGATTACCTTTGTCTTCGTGACGCACGCGCAATCAGAAGCCTTGGCCCTGTCTGACCGCATCGTTGTGATGAACGCAGGCCGTGTAGAGCAAATCAGCCCGCCGCGGGAGTTGTACACCCGCCCGCAAAGCCTGTTTGTCAGCCGCTTTATCGGGGCCAACACGCTTATTCCGGGCGTTGTGAAAGACCTGAGCGGCGAGGGTGTCACGCTGGACACTGCCTTTGGCACCTTGACCGGCGAAAAGCACGACCGCTTGGCCACAGGGGACAAAGCCTCACTGATCCTGCCGGCCGAGGCGGTGGATATTCTGCCCGCCGATGTGGCACCCGAACAGGCGCGCCAGACCTATGGCACCAATATGATCCCCTGCCAGATCACGCGGGCGCAGTTGATCGGCCATATCCTGCAAATGGCGGTGCAATTGCCCAATGGTGATATGATCGCCGTCGAAGGCCATGCCGACAAGTATCGCGGCCAGTTTGCCGCAGGCGCACAGGCCTTTGTCGCGTGGCAAGCCCCGCGCTCTACCGTGATCAAGCACTAGGGGCAGATGATGCGTAAGACAACGGCTGCTGCCCTTTCGCGTCAATTGCGTGACGGACGGCTTGATCCCTTGGATCTGGTGGATCAGGTTTTTGCCCGCATTGCCGAAGTGGGCGATGATGCGGTGTTCACCAAAACCCTGCGCCCAAGGGCCGAAGCCGAGGCCCGCGCCGCCCGCGAGCGTTTGCGCGCTGGCAATCCTGTCAGCTTGCTCGACGGGGTGCCGGTGGCTTGGAAAGATTTGTTTGACCTGAAGGGCCGTGTCACAACGGCGGGGTCGATTGTTTTGGCCGATAACCCGCCTGCGGCGCAAGACGCGGCCTTGGTTGCGGCGGCTGCCCGCGCCGGATTGGTCACAATCGGCGCGCTGAATATGACGGAATTTGCCTATTCCGGCATTGGTTTGAACCCGCATTACGGCACCCCGCGCAATCCGAACGGTACAGGGCCTGCACGCGCACCGGGGGGGTCTTCGTCCGCCAGCGGCGTTGTGGTGGCCGATGACATCGTGCCCTTGGCCTTTGGCACTGACACCGGTGGGTCAATCCGTATTCCGGCGGCGTTTAACGGGGTGGTGGGGTATAAAACCTCGACCGGGCATTATCCGATGCAGGGGGTTTTCCCGCTGTCGCGCACGATGGATACGTTGGGGCCTTTGGCGCATAGTGTGGAAGATTGCGTTCTGGTTGATACGGTGCTGCGTGGCTTGCAAAGCCCCGTGGTACATGCCGCGCCAATCGCAAGCTTGGATTTTGTGATCCCCGATGCCGTGATGTTTGACGCTTTGGCCCCCGCCGTGGCCGCGAATTTCGCCGCCACCGCTGACCGTTTGGCCAATGCAGGCGCAAGGGTGCGCCGCATTGCTTTGCCGGAACTGAGCGAAACCTTAGACCTGATCACCAACCGCGCCGTGCTTGCGG
>JBAXLX010000263.1:0-5149 GCA_037134595.1 Pseudomonadota bacterium | reverse complement strand
GCGGCAGGCTATGCGGGGCCGATGGGCGCGATTGTGCTGGGGCTGATCGTCTCGCCGGTGTGTTATACCTTTGTGTCCTATGTGAAGGGCAGGTTCGGCTATGACGACAGCTTGGACGTGTTCGGCGTGCACTGCGTGGGTGGTATTCTTGGCGCCATCGGCACGGGCATTTTGGCCGACCCGTCCTTGGGCGGTCAGGGGTGGATGGATTACACCGTCTTTCCGGCGGTGGCAGGCACATTCGATATGGGCACGCAGGTGATAACCCAGATCAAGGCCGTGCTGGTCACGTTGGTGTGGTCGGGTGGGGTGTCACTGGTGCTGTTCTGGGGCATCGACAAGATCTTCGGCCTGCGCCCGTCGACCGATGACGAACGCCAAGGCTTGGATCAAACCTCGCATGGCGAAAACGCTTACAACAGCTAAAGGCGATCCCGTCCAAGGCGGATCCTCCCCCGCCTTGGATATGGCAAACGGCCCGTGCCTCTTGCGCACGGGCCGTTTTTTATGGCGCGGGCCAGATCAGAACGGGCCAGATCAGAAATAACCGCGCGGGATCAGGTTGTGCTGATGCGCCTCGCGCGACAGATCCTCGCGGAAATCGGGATGCGCGATGGAAATCAGCAACTGCGCCCGTTCCGCCACCGTGCGGCCCTTTAGGTTCACCATGCCGTATTCGGTCACCACATACATCATATCGCTGCGCGGGGTGGTCACGATGTTGCCCTTGGTCAAAGCGGTGACGATGCGGCTTTTGCGCTCGCCTTTCTTGTCATAGGTCGAGGCGAGGCACACAAAGCTTTTCCCCCCCTTTGACGCATAGGCCCCCCGCACAAACTGCGATTGCCCCCCCGTGCCCGAGATATGGCGATAGCCATCCGATTCGGACGCGGCTTGGCCCTGCAAATCCATCTGGGTGGTGTTGTTGATCGCCGCCACATTGTCGTTTTGCATGATGACATGGGGCATGTTGGTGTAATCCACCGGATGGAATTCAACCATCGGGTTGCGGTGGATAAAGTCGTACAGATACTGCGCCCCAAGCGAGAAGGTGCAGACCATCTTGCCGGCATTGATCTGCTTTTTCGCGCCCGTGATGCGTCCGGCGCGGTACAGATCGACGATGCCGTCGGTCATCATCTCGGTATGGATGCCCAGATCTTGCACGCCGCTTTCGGCCAAAAGGCTGCACACGGCATTGGGCATACCGCCAATGCCGATTTGCAAACACGCCCCGTCTTCAATCTCGGCCGCGATCAGGCGGGCGACGGCGCGGTCTACATCGGTGTTCCCGGGCTTGGGCAGCTCGGCCATGGGCTGGCTGTCACCGGCCAGAATGAAATCCACCTCTGACATATGCACGCCCGTGCCTTCCCCCATGACATAGGGCAAGGCGGCGCATTCCTCGACGATCACCACTTTGGCGCGTTCGACCAAGGCGCGCATCCATAGGTTTGACGGGCCAAAGTTGAAATAGCCGTTGGCATCGATGGGCGCTGTTTTGAACACCGCAATATCGACCGGATCAATGAAGCGGCGGTAATAGTCGGGGATTTCGCCCAAATGCACGGGCAGGTAATGCGCTAATCCCTGATCATGCTTGCGCCGATCATAACCGCTGAAATGGGTGGAGAACCAATAGACATGCGCGCCTTTGGGGTCCACCTCTAGCACCGCGCGCGCGCGGGTCGACAGGCAAGAGCGGATGCGCAGATTGGTGACTTGGCCCAATCTTTTCGCCAAAGCCGCATCAAAGACATCAGGCTGGCCCAGCACGGCCCCATAATCCAGCCACATCCCCGATTGCACAAGGGCGGCTGCCGCCTCTGCCGTGATCCTTTGGGCCGCTTTCGCCATTGCGCCGTTCCTTCGTTGCCGCCTGAGTCCGGCGCAGTCAACCACGATGCGGGGCTGGAAAAAAGCGCGAAAATGACGTGCCAAGCGCCAAGCCCGCCCGTTGCAGCGGGGGTTTCACACCCCCGCACCCCCGTGGAGTATTTAGACCAAGATGAAGATCAGCCGCCGACCAAGGCTATGGCTTGGGCAAGGATGGGCACGGTGCGGGCGTTCAGGCCAGCAATGTTAATGCGGCTGTCGCCGACCATATAGATGCCGTGGGTGTCGCGCAGCGTGTTAACCTGCGCCTCGCTCAGCCCCAGCCGCGAGAACATGCCGCGGTGGTGGGCGACAAAATCGTAGCGGTCGGAATTGGTGGCGCGGCGCAGGTCCTCGGCCAAGGACTGGCGCAGCGTCAGCATATTCAGGCGGACCTCTTCCAATTCGGCCTGCCAATCGGCGCATAGGGCGGGGTCTTCCAAAATCATCGTCACCAACCGCGCGCCGTGGTCGGGCGGAAAGGAAAAGTTCTGCCGGTTCAGATAGGCCAGATTGGCCTGCACCACAGTTTTGCGCGACGGCTCGCCCAGAGCGATCAGCACGCCCGTGCGTTCACGGTAGATGCCGAAGTTTTTCGAGCAAGAGGCGGCGATCAGCACCTCGGGGAAGCGCGATGCAATCAGACGGGTGGCGGCGGCGTCAGATTCTAGCCCGTCGCCAAAGCCTTGATAGGCCAGATCGACGAAGGGAATGGCCCCGCGGTTCGCAAGAATGTCCGCGATCTTGGCCCATAGCTCGGCAGAGGGGTTCGCGCCCGTTGGATTGTGGCAGCAGCCATGCAGCAAGACTACATCGCCCTTGGCCACTTTGGCCAGATCGGCCAGCAGTCCGTCTTCATCCAAGCCGCCAGTTGCCGCATCAAAATAGCGGTATTCGGCGATATTCAGGCCCAGATAGCGAATGATCGAGGGGTGATTGGGCCACGTCGGATTGGAAACCCACACCGTGGCCTTGGGCGACGCCATCTTGACCAGCTCTAACGCCTGATGCAGCGCCCCCGTGCCACCCGGCGTTGCAGCCACGGCCGCGCGGTAGGCAAAGCCCGACCCCAAGATCAGGTTGACCATGGCGGCGTGAAAAGCGGGTTCTCCGGCGAGACCGGTGTAGGTCTTGGTCACCTCACGCTCCCACAACTGCTTTTCGGCAGTCTTGACCGCCCGCATGACAGGGGTCAGGCCCGTGGCGTCTTTGTAAACGCCCACGCCTAGGTCGATCTTGGCAGGGCGCGGGTCTTCGCGAAACTGCGCCATCAGGACCAGGATTTTGTCTTGCGGCTGCGGGGTGAGAGCTTCCAGCATCATCGTTCCTATCATCGCCCCGTCTTCAGCTGGCGGGGCCTTTTTCTACAAAAAGGTCGTCGTACATGCCCCATTCGGCCCAAGAGCCGTCATACAGCGCATGCGATTTATGGCCAATGCGTTCCAGCGCCAGCGACAATATGGCGGCGGTCACACCCGACCCGCAGGTGGTGATAGCGGGCTTGGACAGGTCAACCCCAGCGGCTTGGAACACAGCGCGCAGATCGGGCACGGATTTCATCGTGCCATCGGGGTTCAGCACCGCGCCAAAGGGCACGTTGCGCGCGCCGGGAATATGGCCTGACCGCAGGCCGGGGCGGGGTTCGGGCGCCTCGCCGGTGAAACGCGCGGCGGCGCGGGCGTCGATGATCACGGCCTCGCCCAGTTTGGCGGCATGGGCCACTTGGGTGACGTCTTTCACCAGATGGTTCTGGCGGCTGGTGGTCATGTGGCGATCTTTGACGATGGGGGGCATGTCTTCAATCTCGCGCCCTTCGGCCAGCCATTTGGGCAGGCCGCCGTCCAGCACGGCCACATCCATCTTGCCCATCAAGCGGAATGTCCACCACACACGGGCGGCGGAAAACAGGCCCGCGCTGTCATAGACCACCACCTGATGCCCGTCCCCCACACCCATAGCGCGCATCCGCGCGATGAACTTTTCGGGTGGCGGGGCCATATGGGGCAGGGACGAGCGGCTGTCGCTGATCTCGTCAATGTCAAAGAACCGCGCGCCGGGGATATGGGTCAGGGCATAGTCGGCCTTGGCATCGCGCCCCGATCCGGGCAGATACCAAGAGGCATCCAGCACCCGCAGATCGGGGTCTTTCAAATGGGCGGCAAGCCAGCCCGTCGACACCAGCGTTTTTGGATCGTCCACCCCACCATCCCCCTTTTTGACCGCAAAGCTTGTCGCCCAAGCTTGGCCCTTTGCCAAGCCCTGCCTTACCCGCGAAAGCCGTTCTTCATAATCCGCGCCTTTTGGCGTTCCCAATCGCGCTTGGCCGAGGTTTCGCGCTTGTCGGCCAGCTTCTTACCCTTGGCCACGCCCAGCTTTAGCTTCACAAAGCCGCGGTCGTCGAAATACAGCTTCAGGGGCACGATCGTCATCCCCTCGCGCCCGACCGAGTTCGACAGGCGCGACAATTCCTTGCGCGACACCAACAGCTTGCGGCGGCGGCGCTCTTCGTGGCCAAAGGTTTTGGCGGGCAGATAGGGCGCGATATAGCCGTTGATCAGCCACAATTCCCCGCCTTCAACCGAGGCGTAGCTTTCGGCGATGTTCGATCCGCCTTGGCGCAAAGACTTGACCTCGGACCCCATCAGCATGATGCCGGCTTCCAGATCGGATTCGATGTGGTAATCAAACCGCGCGCGGCGGTTTTCGGCGATCAGTTTGGAATTGGGGTCGGATTTCTCTGCCATGATCGGACGGAAATAGGCCAGAGCGCAGGGTTAGTCCAGAGAGGGCCTGTGATCTTGGCGCAAATCGCTTTGGCCTAGCGCTTGGGGCGCTGCACCAGCAAGATCAAGCCGCAAGCCACAATCAGCGCCGATCCGGCAAGGGTCAGCGCATCGGGGCGCTCGCCAAAGACGACAACGCCAACGGTCAGGGCAAAGACAATCCGCGTATAGCGAAACGGCGTGACAGCCGAGACTTGGCCCGTGCGCATCGCTTGGGTCAAAGCGCCGTAGCCTGCGATGCCAAAGAGACTAGCCCCCGCCATCAATCCAAGCCCTTGGGCATTGGGCCAAGTCACACGGCCTGTCACCGCCAGCATTCCAAAGCCGCACAGCGCCAGCACCGCGAAGCCCGCGACCCCCAGTTGCGCGTTCGACAGCGCAGGCGGTGCGGCGCGGGTGGCCAAGTCACGGCCCGCAAAGCCCAGCATCCCGGCTAGTGCGAGAAAACTAAGGGCCGAAAAGCCCGACACTCCGGGGCGCAGAATAAGCAG
>JBAXLX010000262.1:0-5152 GCA_037134595.1 Pseudomonadota bacterium | reverse complement strand
AAGCATGCGATTTATCAATCGAATTAGGGTTAGAGTGATTCTCTCTATTGGGAGTTGATTCCCCCCGCGAGTTGTATGTGTCCAGCATACACACGGTGTCAATAGATTCTGCATAAGTGCTGGTCAGACCGCGTGTCATAATTGCAATCCAATATGGTGTGTGTATGCAGGTGGAATAGCCTCGACTAATTCGCCCCATATCATCCAGTGAATACCCATTGCAGCATTAGCCTCGGTCATAGTTTTAGCTGTGTGGCCGCCGCCTGGGATTTCATCACGCATTGAGCCATATATGCCAACAGGCTTACCTTGCTGCCTATGGTGGCAATCTGTACCTCGTATGGCCACGTTAGATTCAAACAGCCTATGCCTGCGTACCTTCAAGCCAAAAGCCGAACCACATAATTGCACAGCATCTATTAGGGGAGCTCCCTTTACATTTTCTATGACATAGGGTTTACCTGAAGCAATTAGTAATGACCTGACCTGCGCTAATAGATCCTTTTTAGTAGTGCTTTTACCCTGGGCATTACGTAAATGCCTAGTTGCACTAAATGTCTGACAAGGTGGAGAAGCATGGATAACGTCAAAATCTTCTAAATCTTCAGGGCGTAACTCCATTACATCTTTACGCACGTAAGTAAAGGGGTAGCGCTTGCCGTGTTTTATGTCCATACCTGTAACGTCAAAGCCTGCACGTGAGTAACCCATTGATGCGCCGCCTGCGCCACAGAATAAATCTAATAATCGTGGCATTAGTCGCAGTCCATTGCATCTGCCCAGCTAGTGACCATATCCATCTGACAGACAGACAATTTGCCACAGCTGTGGCACTCTAAGACCTTTACATAGGCAGGCATATTGTGCGTAACAATGCGCTCTACTTGGTCAGTGACTTTTTTACAAAACCTACAATTAAATCTAATTTTGTCCATAGATTGACTTCCTGAGGTATCTCATCTCAAACAGGTTAAATTGAGGTATCCAGTAACTAGCCTGTCTAGGGTGTTTGTATTTCTCTGTTAGTGCCATAGAGGCAGGCATCCAGCCAATAAGTCTGTAAACAGGGGATTTACCGATTACCAATATGCACACATCATTAGGCCGTTGCTTTTGTGATTCCTGCAAGATCAACGCACCCGATAAGTGAAAGGTGTGCTTTACCTCTATACCTGTACCTACATCTGCCTCAGTTTTAAAGGTGTTAATAGTGGGGTTGAAGCCTGTAATGCCAAGCCACTCAGCTACAGCAATTTCTGCACCTGCAGCTTCAGCATGCTGTGAAATCATCTCGTGGTAGTTAAGTTTTTGGCCGTATAGCCTGAAATAGCGATCATCCATGACCTTAGCTCGGTCCAGTGCAGCTTGATGGGCTGTGATTTCCTGGCTTCGATCCAGGATGACTTCATCTAGCCGCGACATTGTGAACACAGCCACATAACCTTTTCGCCGCTTACATCTTTAACCTCAAAGCCGCCCACTGCAGACCTGTTCAATTCGCAGCAATCGCACCATTTATCGGGCAACGTTGTAATGCTGCCATCATCATAAATTGTTGAGGTAAGGCCGCTGCCTACCTTGCTAAAGCTGATTTCTCCCATTAGAGCCACACTGGCTTGCACTGGTCGTTACGGTCTGTGCTGACACATGTATAGCCTTCATAGGGCTTATTTGTGGTCTTTGATACACCTTTTTTAAAGGTCATGTAGCCGTGTTTGCACATGGGTGTTTGCGGGGGAGCAGCCTCTAACGTGTCTTTAACCAGGCTAATTACAGTGCCTAAGGATTGAGTATTTTCAATCTCTGTTTGTTTAACAGTAAGACTGGCCCATAAATCATCCTCGGATTTACTGGGTGTTGGCTCATATTCCACACGCGCCATTTCTTCCTTTGATGGGCGAGTGGTGGTAGGGGTTAGCAGCTTAATAGCTCTAGCTATTGCACTTGTCTCTGTATCTTCAACAAACCACTTTTTCATATTTTGTGGATAGGCCGCCACATTGCCGTAGGCATAACCTGTAGCACTAGGGGTTTGATCTTCAAACTCTCTGTAAATCTCAGCTTTAAATACAATCCATCCAGCGGCTAAACCTGCATCTGCGATTATTGTTGTAATTCTGCCAAAAGGAAACTCACGGCGAAATCTAATAATCGTGTCATTGGCACTTTCATAGTCTTTGAGAAAATCGCTCATTGATCTACCCCATAACGCTGTACCTTTTTCATAGCTCGCTTGTAACCATCTCGCTGGCCTTGCTGGTAGGTGTATCTAGATCCAAGTAGCAGACCTAAGTAAAAAGTTGCAGCTGCTAAAAACACAGCCCATATAAGTGGTGGCACCTGTAATACGTCCATTGTGTTAGCCCTTAACTGTTAAGGTGGGGCCATAGGGCTGCAGTACAAGATCAATAGTTATGTAAACTTTGTGTAGGCAATTTAAGCCCATTTTAGGTTTACATAATGTAACTAGTCGGATTATCAAAGTGCCGATAAGTTACAAACGGTAATGCACTTTTGTGAAAGTGTTACCAAAAATCTATTGAGTTATTGGAGTGCTAGCCCTTAGCCTCACGGTTGTGTTTTACATCTCAAATGGTAGGGGGAGACTCTGACAAATTACAAGATGCGACACGCCGAGGCTCAATAGAAAGGGCAAGATAATGGCCGCACCTCGCATGCAACCTCACGGCACAATAGACATGACAAGCCATCACAAAATGGATGGGCGATTAGCTTGTTTTGGTTTTGGTGAAGATGATAGAGCTGTTAATCCAGGGGATCTGTTGATAGTAGGCACAAACTGGCTAAAGGAAAACTCAAAGCTCATAGAGACTGAGTTTTGTCTGCGAGTAAGAGGCCGTGATATGGCCTATTTTGTACAGCATGCTTTAGTAGCTGCAAACCTATGGAAAGATAACCAGCATTGGCTCAACGCTCCAGCTTCAACCCCAGGGTTAGACACAAGGCCTATGACAATTATACGCAGTGCCAGCCAACAGGATGCAATACGCGGCTTTTATCAAAGAAATATTACTGCTTAGATTCAAGTAGCAATCTATAGATTTCATCCACTCGCAACTCTATGCGATCAACGCGTCCTCTTAGGTTATGCCCGCCATTATTGTCGGGTCTTAATTCTGCTAGGTAGTATTTAACAAGGTGGCGTACAAGCCCAGCCGCGCAGCCCACAAGCGTTGCTATCCCCAATAACAAAGCAAGCCACGACTGAGCCTGTGTCATCTACTTAGACCCTACGCCGAATTGCTTCTCATTAGGTGCAAGGGCTTTAAGTAGTGGGCCAACTAACCCTGCAATAAAGGCGTTAGCCAATACTTTAGGGTCAGAAATCCCAGAAATATACAAAGCACCTGCAGCACTGAGAGCTGCGCGGATATAGGAAAGGCCTGCAGCCTTTAGTTGCTCGTTCATTAGTTGCTCTTTTCTAGCCCTAACTTGTCTATCAACGCAGCCGCTTTAGCTGCGCTAATACTTATTTCAAAGTGCATTTCATCCTTGCGGGTTTTGTAATCCCCACCCCAGGTAAGACCATACTTTTTAGCTAACGCTTGGATCATTGGCACCTTTTCAGCTGGAAAAGTACCCGCTTTGCCTAGCGGGTGTTTTGTAGAGTTAAGGTCTATAGCTGTGCCACTGGCATGGTTGCTTAGCTTTGTCGGCTCAGCTCTTACCATCCTGTAGCAATACGCCCAATCATCTAAAGCGCCATGATCGAGTGGCTCTATTAATTCGTGAAACTCAGCTGCAAAACCAGCAAGCAATGGCCCCACGGATTCAGCACAACGCAGCTTTAGGTTTGTACCCTGAACAACGTATGGCTTGATTCCAATTGCCGCTGGATCTTTACTGGCTGGGTAGCCGTTATAGCTACTCTCCACGTGTAACGCTCGGTGTGGATTGTTCCGCTTCAGAATTTAGATAGCGTTGATAATCTGAGTTGGCTTCGTCCATAGGTATTGACCAAACTTTTCCGTCTGCATCTGTTCGCTCAATGTAAGAAGTTAAACCTTCGTTTTCAATTACTTTGTATGTTGATTTTGTCATTATAACTCCGAACTAAACTCGATATAACCTGTACCTGCACCGCTATCCACTAAAATACCTGAATAGCCAACAGTTCCACCTGATGCAACTGTTACATCTATATTTCCTGCTGGATAACCCAAACCTGAAGTACCTGCTCCATAAGTTCCACCAAGTGATGAAATTGTAATTCCAGTATTTCCAGAAACGGCATTTATATTACTAAAAGCAACGCTTGGATTTGTTCTTTTTGGCGAACCATAAGTAACCTGTGCATAAGCAGCCGTTGATGATCTCCACTGAACAGGAATACCAGTTCCATAATTAGCACCACCAACAGTTCTGCGCTCGTAGTAACGCTGGCAAGCGGCTAATTCTCCTTGAATTGTTCCTGTTGCAGTTTGGAAAGCTGTTGCAGTTGAACCTGCTTCTAACTGAAGACCCCAAAAATCCAAAGTAAACGCAAGTGCGCTAGTCTTAAAAATGCCGATTTCGTTAAATGATGATGTTCCAATTGTTTTGCCTGCAATAGAAGGCATTGAAAATGTATAAGTAAAACGCTGCCAAGATGTTGTCAGGCTTGCAGTTGTTGAAAGTGCGTCAACTGAACCTGAACCACCACTTCCAAAGTTTTGGTTGATGTATAAATTAATTGATGTTGAACTGTCTGCTTTAGCCCAAAACGAAAATGTGACTGTTTGATTTGCAAAGTTTCTAACGTCTTCAAGACGGGTAAAAGGCCCGCCACCATAGGTATTTGCCGTTCCAGCGGATTTTGCAACGCGCAAAAAGTATGAACTTTCATAACCCGAAACGGGCGCAGTACCTGGCGTAAATGTTTGACGTGAAACCGTGCAAGCACCAGTACCATCAACAGAAGCACCCCAACGGTCTGATGTGTATTGACTTGAACTCGTCAAAGTAAATGAGGTTCCACGCTGCCAAATCCCAAAATCGCCATTTATAATTTTATTCTTACCAGCAGCAAAATTGCCTTGATAACGCAAACCTGTTGAAGTGGAACTATCTGCTACAAGTGTTTCGCCGTTGTTGCCTACAGCTAGGCGGTCATTAGTAGTTGAGTAAGTGTAAAGATCACCCTTAGTAGTTA
>JBAXLX010000261.1:0-5158 GCA_037134595.1 Pseudomonadota bacterium | reverse complement strand
GGTGGCAAGCAGCGCCTGCACCCGCGCCTGCATTCGCTCCAGCCATGCCAGTTTGTAGTCATATTTCGGCCCCGGCACCGGATTGCCATTGGGCAGGTAGAGGCCACACATCCTGAGTGCGCCTTTGTCCCCGATCACCGTCGCCTCAATCCAGCGGGCCTGAATGTCTTCATCATCCCCCGGCAACCCGCGCGTGACATCCTCCAAAGGCAGCCGCGACAGGATCGCCACGCCGTTAAAGCTTTTCATGCCATGGGTTTCGACGCGGTAGCCCATGTCCTCGAACAGCGCGCGCGGAAAGGCTTCGTCCACCGACTTGATCTCTTGCAGGCAGACCACATCGGGCTTGGTCTCAGCCAGCCATGCAGGCAAAGCCTCGATCCGGGCCTTGATGCCGTTGATGTTGAAGCTGGCGATTTTCATGGCGCGGCTCTCCCTGTTGCTCACCGCTTCTAGGCGCTTCGGCGGGGTATGGGCAAGTCAGGCTGTGGTCGCGACACCCGCCGCCGCCAGCCACAGCGCATCCACTTCGCGCAGGGCGGCGGGATCAAACCGCCCGGCCTCTTCCCAATAGCGGCCAGAGGGCACCAGATAGCCCAACTCTGCCTCACGCCGCAGGGCGGCAGTGGCAAGGTCGTCGTCAAAGGGCAAGGGGCGGACATCGGCCAAATCGTCAAGTGCGATGCGCGGAAACACAAGGCGCGAGGGGCCAAAGGACAGATTGACCATCGCACAGCCCCGCATCGCGGCAAGGATCATCAGGCGGGCCGACTTCGCCTCAAGCGATTGCAAGGTGATGTCGGCGCGCAACGGATCGGCAGTGCCCGCGCCGTAAAAATGCGTCTGGCCGGGGGGGTAGTGCATATCGCAGCCAAAGGCCGCAACGACGCGGGGCGACAGCGCCGACAGCGCCCAATAGGCGGCGGTAAACGCCATCGTGCCCCCGGCATAAACGAATCCGCCAAACTCGTTCTGGGCGGGAACGAAATCCTCTTGCGTCACGGATCGTTGGCCGGGGCCGGGGGTGGGGCGGCGCTCTTGGGGGAAATCCCAAGGATAGATGTGCAGGTCCCAATCGGGCCGCACCAGATGCGCGTTGTTGATGGCAAGGATCGTGTCGATCCCGCTCAGGTCCCAGTCGCGGGCTTCTGGCGCGGTGGGACCAGAGCCCAGCATCAACACAACCGTCATCATCCGCCCCTTCATCTCGTCAAGGCAGCAAGAGTAGCGCGGCGTGGCGGCAAGGACAGGGGCGGGTGAGGGGTTAGACCGAAAAACTTGTTCCGCAGCCGCAACTTGCGGTGGCGTTGGGGTTTTCGATCACGAAGCGCGCGCCGATCAATTCTTCGGAAAAGTCGATCACCGCATTGGTCAGGAAGGGCAGTGACACCTGATCCACCAGCACCTTCAACCCGTCCTTTTCCAGCACCAGATCATCCGCCGCCGGATCGTCTAACTTGATGTCATATTGAAAGCCGGAACATCCACCGCCCTCAACCGCGACGCGCAGGGACTTTTCCGCACCCGTCGCCTCACAAATCTCACGCAGGCGGGCAAAGGCACGGTCGGTGACGCGGGGCGGCAGGTCGAGGGGCGGCAGGACGAGGTCCATAGATGCGTTCCTAATGAAAGGCGTGGTCCGGATCGGACAACTTGGATATAGGATAGGGCAAAAGACACAACAAGAACAGGCAGTCCCGATGCTCGCCCCCTATGCCTGCCAACCGGATGCCTCTCGCGGGCGGCTTTATGTGGAACGGATGTCCTCGTTCCGCTCTCCGTTTCAGCGTGACCGCGACCGGATCATCCATTCCAGCGCCTTTCGGCGGCTGAAACACAAGACGCAGGTCTTTGTGGAACATGAGGGCGATTACTACCGCACCCGCCTGACCCATTCGATCGAGGTGGCGCAAGTGGCGCGCACCATTGCGGGCGTTCTGGGACTGAACACCGACTTGGCCGAGGCGATTGCACTGGCGCATGACTTGGGCCACACCCCCTTTGGTCATACGGGCGAGGATGCGCTTGGCTTGTTGATGGACCCCTATGGCGGGTTTGACCACAACGCACAGGCCTTGCGGATCGTCACGCGGCTGGAACGGCATTACGCCGATTTTGACGGGCTGAACCTGACTTGGGAAAGCCTTGAGGGGATCGCCAAGCACAACGGCCCTGTCCTTGGCCCCAATGCGGACAAGAAACACGATGGCCCGCTGCCCTATGCGCTGGCCGAGGTGAACGCGCTTTGGGACTTGGAACTCTCCACCCATGCCAGCGCCGAGGCGCAGGTGGCTGCGATTGCGGATGATGTCGCCTATAGCCACCACGATCTGCATGACGGCCTGCGCTCGGGTCTGTTCACTGAGGCTGACCTGATGGACCTGCCCGGCACCGGCCCCGCCTTTTCCGAGGTGGATCGCCTCTACCCCGGTCTGGACAAGATGCGCCGCCGGCATGAGGCCTTGCGCCGCGTTTTTGGCCGTATGGTCGAAGATGTGATCGCCGTGGCGCAGAATCGCCTTTCCGCCGCCCAGCCCAAATCGGTGGAGGACATCCGCCATCTGGGCACGACGATGATCCGCTTTTCCAAGCCTTTGTATCAAGAGTTGAAGGCCATCCGCTCTTTCCTGTTCCACCGCATGTATCGCGCGCCTTCGGTGATGCAGGAACGGGCCAAGGTCACGCGGGTGGTCAATGACCTCTTCCCGCTGTTCATGTCGCAGCCTGATCTGTTGCCGCAGGAATGGGCGGCGGATGTGCGCGCGGCGCAAGATGCCGTGACCTTGGCGCGGATCGTGGCGGATTATGTGGCCGGGATGACCGATCGCTTCGCCTTGCAGGAACATCAGCGCCTGTTGGGTTGAGCGAACGAAATTTCTGCGAAATTTCTGAAAACAATCCTTCTGCGAAGGATTGACTTCGCGTTTTCGCAGAAAACGCGTCTTTTGCAGAATTTTCGCAGAAAATTCTCGCGCTTACCCCCGACGCGCCGCCAAAATCCAGACCACCACCAGCCCGGCGGAAAGTATCGCATTCCACGAGGCCATCGAAATCCCGCCCAAGGCCCAGGCCACCTCATCGCAGCGCACGATGGGGGCGGCAAGGATTTGGTCCAAAAGCGCGCTCGCATCCATCTGGTCGATGGGACCGGAAGAGCACGAAGTCGGCCCCTGCCACCAATGCCGCTCAATCCCCGTGTGATAGATGCCCACCGCCGAGGTCGCCGCCGCTGCAAGCGCCCCCAGCCATGGCCAAATCCGCCATGGCAGCAGCAGCGCCACGATCCCGATCACGATCGCCGCCGCATGGGGCCAACGCGCCGTCAGGCAGAGTTTGCAGGGAGCCAAACCGCCGATGTATTGAAAGGCAAACGCGCCCCCCAGCAAAGCCACCGATCCTGCGGTGGCCAAAAGCACCAGCCGGTTGCGCGTCACTTCCATCGTCAGAACCCCTTCACCACGGCCAGCGCCGCCAAAGCCGCGACCATCATCGCGCCCACAATCCAGATCAGCCGCTTTTCAATAAAGGCCGTGATCCGAAGGCCATAGCGGTTCAGCAAAAAGGCCAGCAGGTAAAACCGCCCGCCCCGCGCCACGATGGCGGCAAGGATGAAGAGTTTCAGATCGAAGGCAACCACCCCTGACAGGATCGTGACCACCTTCCTCGGCGGCAGATGCGCAAGGCCCGAGGTCACCAGCATGATGAGAATGGCCCAAGTCCCGGTCTCGCCCTTCAGCACCTCAAATGTGGCCATCTTGCCCGTCGCCTCAAGGATTGGGCGGGCGATGCTGTCAAAGGCCCAATAGCCGATGGCCCAGCCAAGGATGCCGCCCAGAACCGAGGTGACGCTGGCAATCAGTGCATAGCGCCACGCCTTGTCAGGCCGCGCCAGACACATGGGCACAAAGATCACATCCGCCGGGATCGGAAAGACCGAGCTTTCGACAAAGGAAATCGCGCCCAAGACCGCCGGGGCCTGCCTGCGCCCCGCTTGCCGCAGGGTCCAATCGTAAAGCGCGCGGAACATGGCAACTCCGGGGTTCGTCTGCTGCCCAAGCATCACGCGCGGCGGGTAAGGTCAAGCCGGGGCGGCGGTTTCGTAGGCGCGCGCAAATCTGCAACGCCGTGCTTTCAGCGCCTTGACACCGGCCCGCGCCTGCCGCATCTAGGCCACCGTGCGCGGGCGTGGCGGAATGGTAGACGCGACAGACTCAAACTCTGTTTCCGCAAGGAGTGTCGGTTCGAGTCCGACCGCCCGCACCATCTTTCCCTTATGTATCCTTGCATAATCCCCTCGGATGACGCGCCGTCCGATGCCAAAGGGAACCAGCCCTATCCTCCTGCGTTTCCTCATCTGACACAGGATCAAGGAGCGGCAGAAATGGCGGGCAAGATGTCTGGCAATAAGGGCAAATCCAAAGGCGGCAGCGGCAGCTCTGGCGACAAGCGCGGCGGGATCGCCAAGGCCAAAGAGCAAGCCAGCCGTCCGGGCGGCGACTCGGCGGGCAATGCCCAAGCGCAGGCCGGGGTTAAAGTTCCTGCAGGCAGCGAATCGCAGGGCGACAAAAAGCCCGGTCGCGGCTGACAAAAGGATCGGCGGGGCGGGACGAACCGCGCCGCTTTTTCTTGTGTCGGCGGTCTGAGACCGGGCAGAACCCGTCCCAAAGGCAGGCATGGTGCATCCAAGGGTTGCGTTGTGGCGGCAGGGGCAAAGGCGCATCCTGCGGGCAGTTCCGCCAGCACAGGATGCCCGCCATGACCCGCCGCAGTTTTCCCCAGACCCCCGGCCCGACGGCGGGCATGCTCAATGTGACGCAACCCGCGTTTGATGGGGATATGGATCAATGGGGCAAGACGCGTGGGCAGGATGTGCATGAAGACGGCCATCGGTTTTCAAGCCTTCTCGGCCCCGATGGGATGCCACTGGTCTATCCCAAACACCGCCTTGGCTTTGATCTGACCCCGCGCCGCCGATAAACTTTCGCCGACGTTAAACCTGCGCCGCCCGCCACGCGGCCCAATCTTCGGGTGTATCAAGGTCGGTGACGGCATGGCGGTCGGGCAGGGGGACGGGCAGGACTCGGCCCTTGTGACGCTGCAAGATGGACCTTGCGCCCTCATCGCCGCTCAGCGCCAACAACTCGCCCCGCACATCCGG
>JBAXLX010000260.1:0-5176 GCA_037134595.1 Pseudomonadota bacterium | reverse complement strand
GCACCGCATAGCCGCCCCCATCTTGCGGATCGCCCACCACCAGATAGATGTCGCCGAAAATGCCCGGCCGGATCGCCGCCTCGGTCGTGGCCATGCCGGCGATGGGATAGGTGCGCTTGGCCGGATGCATCAGTGCCACCTCGGCCCCGCCTTTGGTCACGCGCATTTCGGCCACGCGGGCGGTGTAATTGGGCCCCGGTTGATCCAATATGCCCATGAGTTGCACGCTATAGGGCCCCAAATCATAGCTTTCGCCGACTTTGAGAACGCGGATATCCTCGACCGCCCATGTCGTCAGCGTCACAATGCCAAAGATCGCCACGCCAAAGCCCGCATGGGCCATGGCACGGCCCCAATCGGCACGGGGCAGCCTGCGGAGCCGGCCCAGCCTTTGGCCGAAACTCCCCCGACCGCAGCGTTGCAGCAGGTCCACCGCAACCCCCGCCACCAGCCAGACCGCCAAAGCCACGCCCAAGGGGCCAAGCGTAGAAACCCCGCCCGTCACCGCATAGGCCAAAAGGGCCGCCGCTACCGTCAGGGCCAAAGCCCCCACAAAAGGCTTCATCGCACGGCCCAGATCGGCGCGTTTCCATGGCAAGACCGCACCAATCGGCAGCACAATCGCTAGGCCAATCGCAAAGGGCATGAAGGCCGCGTTGAAAAAGGGTGCCCCGACTGACAGGGCGCGGTTCCATAAGATCTCGGCCACCAAGGGCCAGATCGTGCCGATGAACACCACAAAACACGCCACCGTCAGCAGAAGGTTGTTCACCACCAGCCCTGTCTCGCGGCTGACCATGGCGAAAACGCCCTTCGCCTCTAGCGCGCCAGCGCGCAGCGCAAACAGGGTCAGCGCCCCGCCGACAAACACCGCCAAAATCGCCAGCACGAACATGCCCCGCGTCGGATCCGAGGCAAAGGCATGCACCGACGTGATCACCCCCGAGCGCACGATAAAGGTGCCCACAAGCGAAAAGCCAAAGGCGAGGATCGCCAACAGCATCGTCCAAGCCTTTAAACTCTCACGCTTTTCCACCACAATCGCCGAATGCAGCAAGGCTGTGGCAATCAACCACGGCATGAAGCTGGCGTTTTCAACAGGGTCCCAGAACCAAAACCCGCCCCAGCCCAGTTCGTAATAGGCCCAAAGCGAGCCCATCGTGATGCCGATGGACAAAAACAACCACGCCGCCAGCGTCCAAGGTCGCACCCAGCGGCCCCACGCGGCATCCACCCGCCCCTCGATCAAGGCCGCCACGGCAAAGGCAAAGGCCATCGAAAGCCCGACATAGCCTAAATACAAAAACGGCGGGTGAAAGGCTAACCCTGGGTCTTGCAGCAGCGGGTTCATGTCATGGCCGTTCATCGGCGGGCTGGCGAGCCGCAGAAAGGGGTTGGATGTCCACAGCATGAAGGCCAAAAAGGCCGCCCCTATGGCGCCTTGCACCGCCAGAACCCGCGCCTTCAGCCGCATCGGCAACTGGTCGCCAAACCAATGCGCTGTCGCCCCGTAAAAGCTTAGCGCGAGAACCCACAGCAGCAGCGATCCTTCATGATTGCCCCAAACCCCCGCCACTTTGTACAGCATAGGTTTGAGCGTATGCGAATTGTTCACCACCAGCCGCAAGCTGAAATCGCTGGTCACAAAGGCATAGGTCAAAGCGCCAAAGCTGACCGCGATCAGCAGGAATTGCGCCGTTGCCGCAGGCCCTGCCAGCGCCATCAGCACAGGGTCGCGCCGCTCTGCCCCGATCATCGGCAAAATGGCCTGCAGGCTTGCCACAACAAAGGCAAGGATCAGGGCGTAATGTCCAAGCTCGACGATCATGGATGGTCCTTTCGGGCAATGGTTTGCACCGTCATAGGACGAATTGCCGGGCGTTCCAATGGGGGGCAAGGGCTGCACGCCACCTTGTGATCGCCCATCGCCTTTGGCATGGACCCGCGCTTGAATTGACGGGATAGTGTGCCCAAACACAGCGACAGGATGGGCCGATGACACAGGTGACTTTGATCGGCGTGCCGATGGATGCAGGCCAGCGCCGCGCGGGCTGCGTGATGGGGCCAGCGGCCTACCGTGTGGCGGGTTTGGCGGCGGCTTTGGTGGGCCTTGGCCACCGCGTAACGGATCAGGGCGATCTGGCCCTGCCCGCCGCTGTGCCGCCAGCCACCTGCCCCAACCCTGCGGTGCAAGCCTTGGGCGAGGTGGTGGCTTGGGCAGAGGCGACAAAGGCCGCGGTGGCGCAGGCTTTGCAAGACGGCGCTTTGCCCATGGTGCTGGGCGGCGATCATGCGCTGGCCTTAGGCTCGGTGGCGGGGGCTGCGGAGCATGCCCAACAGGCGGGGCGGCCCTTGTTCTTGCTTTGGCTGGATGCGCATTCGGATTTTCACACGCCGCTCACCACGACCTCGGGCAATTTGCACGGCACGCCTGTGGCCTATGCCGCGGGCCGCGCGGGGTTTGAGGCCTTTGGGCCCTTTCCGGCGGTGATCCCTGCCGAACGCATTTGCCTTTTTGGGATACGCTCGGTTGACCCTGCCGAACATGCGGCCCTTTTGACCCATGCCATCGCGATCAACGACATGCGCGTCTTGGATGAACGCGGCGTGGTCGCCCCTTTGCGCGAATTTCTGGCAACGGTGAAAGCCGCCCAAGGGATGGTGCACCTGTCGCTGGATGTCGATTTTCTTGACCCCGCCATTGCGCCTGCCGTGGGCACCACCGTTCCGGGCGGTGCGACCTTTCGCGAGGCGCATCTGGTCATGGAATTGCTGCATGAAAGCGGGCTGGTGACATCGTTAGACTTGGTGGAACTCAACCCCTTCTTGGACGAGCGCGGCAAGACGGCCAATCTGATGGTTGATCTGGTGGGTAGCCTTATGGGGCGCAAGGTGTTTGACCGGCCCACACGCAGCAATTGACCCACCCCAAGGGCGCGCGGCGGCCCCGGCTGGGGGGTTTCACACCCCCCAGACCCCCCGTGGAGTATTTGGGCCAAGATGAAGGGGCGGGCTTTCCCCTTGTCGGGTTTGCTCCTATGGTCTTGCCATGACAGTTCCTTTAATCGACCCCTTCGCCCGCGCCATATCTTATCTGCGCGTATCGGTCACCGACCGCTGCGATTTTCGCTGCGCCTATTGCATGACCGAACATATGACCTTTCTGCCCAAGGCAGAGTTGCTGTCGCTGGAGGAGTTGGAACGCCTCTGCTCGGCCTTTATCCGGATGGGCGTGCAAAAGCTGCGCATCACGGGCGGGGAACCCTTGGTGCGCAAGGGGATCATGACGTTTTTCGAAGCGATGGGCCGCCGCTTGGGCGCCGGGCTGCAAGAGCTGACGGTCACAACCAACGGCTCGCAGCTGCGCAAATATGCGGCCGATCTGGTGGCCTGCGGGGTGCGGCGGATCAACGTCTCGCTGGACACGCTGGATGACGCCAAATTCGCCCAGATCACCCGTTGGGGCCGCTTGCCGCAAGTGCTCGACGGGATTGCCGCCGCCAAAGAGGCGGGGTTGCAGGTCAAGATCAATGCCGTGGCGTTGAAGGGCTTTACCGAAAGCGAGTTGTTTACGCTCACCGACTGGTGCGCCCGCGACGGCTATGATCTGACCTTTATCGAAGTCATGCCGATGGGCGACATGGGCGAGGCTAAGCGCGTTGACCAGTATTGGCCCCTGTCAGACCTGCGCGCCCGTCTGGCCGAACGCTTTACGCTGGTCGATTTGGACGAGCGCACCGGCGGCCCTGCCCGCTATCTGCGGCTGGTGGAAACGGGGCAAAAGATCGGCCTGATCACGCCCTTGACCCATAATTTCTGCGAAAGCTGCAACCGCGTGCGCATCACCTGCACGGGGGAATTGTATATGTGCCTTGGCCAAGAAGACATGGCCGACCTGCGCGCCCCTTTGCGGGCGAGTGCCACGGACGATGGCTTGGAAGCCGCGATCCGTGCTGCGATTGCGCGCAAGCCCAAAGGGCACGACTTTGACTATTCGCGCGCCAAAGTGGCAGGTCAGGTCAGCCGGCATATGAGCCATACGGGGGGGTGAGGGCGGCTCACTGCCACCCGTTGTCGCCGGCTGGAAACGTCCTTCGCAATGAATTGTTGAGTAACATATTTCTACCATCGTCATGCACAATTCGAATGCCACCTTTAAAAGGCACCCAAGACCCGTGGTAGATTTCAACGCTGGTTACGCGCCCTCCGGTTTCTGGGGCAATCCGGTCAGGACCCAAACTCATCTCGTAAAGTCGCTTAGATCGTTTAGAACGTTCAATTTCATCCGCTGCGACGTTGGCTGTAACCGCGGCTTCGGCCTCAAGATGCTTTTTATGTACGTTGATCACTAATTCCGTGAGACTTTGCAGATATTGTTTATCGTTCAAAGCAAAATATTTCTCAGCCAAAACTGAATCCAACTGGGGCTCCAGCTCAACGACACGCTCTGAGGCGGCCCGAATATCAGCGTCAACCTCCTTCAAGATAGTCCACTTCCGAAGGTCTTCCTTATCCGATGACGGCTTGACAGGGATAATCGTCGCGACCGACTGTACCTGTCGGCTTACGAACAAGTCCTTCCGAAGGTATTCATCTTGAACTTTGCCATTCTTTTCTTTCAGAATTGCAGCGATGATCCAACCAATGGGACCCAAAAAGAATCCCCACAGCGCGCCACTACTTTCGTCAATAAAATATCCCACAAGGGCAGAAATCAAAGATGATATAATAAGGACAACAAGCAGTTCCATTTCGGCCCCTAAAAAATATAAAAACCAGCGGTATCAGAGCACAAATCTCGTGTCAACCCAGAGGTAGTGCGCCCGAGGTCTCTCAGCAAGCGCATAAGGTTCTCGTGAAACGGCGTGCTGATTGACCACAGCCCTGCGCCAGGCGCCTTTGATCGCTGCTTCATTTGTATGACATCGTCTAAGATACTCAACCTCCCCCCTAAGCTGCACATCAAACCTAACATGCGGATCGGCTTGACCATGCGGCCGCCAGCCGTGATCTTGGCCAAAGCGCGTCTTGATCGGCCAGACATGCCCCAAAAATTTTCACCAGCCTCAAAGCCCCTTCACCGAGGCGCAAATACTCACGGGGGTGGTCCGGAGGGGGCAGTCTGCCCCCTTCGGGCGGGGGGTGCGGGGGGCCGCGGCCCCCCGCCTTTAAAGGC
>JBAXLX010000259.1:0-5221 GCA_037134595.1 Pseudomonadota bacterium | reverse complement strand
AACCAGATCGTCAGAGCCGCCCGCTGCCGCCTGAACAAGGTAGGGCGGGCGGCTTACCAGCGTTTCAAGCGGCGGCATCGGGGCCAAGGGTGGCGCGGCGCATTTCGTCTTTGATACGGGCGACCATGAAATCGGTGAACAGGCGCACCTTGCTGTCTTTGGCGCTGCGCTGTTGCGAAAGAAGCGACAGTTGCGTGGGCAAGGGGGCGGCATCGACCGCCACGGGCACAAGGCGGCCTGCGCGCAGGTGATCGGCCACCTCGAACGCGGGTTTCAGGACAATGCCGCGCCCGTCCAGCGCCCAACCGGTCAGCACATCGCCGTCATCTGATTCGTAGGGGCCTGAAATTTCAAAGCGGCGCGGGCCTTGGGGGGTTTGCAGCGTCCACTGGAATTCCTTGGCACCGGGGAAGCGCAGGTTCAGGCAATCATGCTTGTCTCGCACCAAATCCTCGGCATCGGCGGGCATGCCACGGCGGGCGATATAGGCGGGGGCGGCGCACAAAAGGCGGGGGCAATCGGCGATGAGGCGGACTTTGAGGGTGGAATCTTCAAGGATGCCAAGGTGAAAGGCGACATCCAAGCCCTCGGCGGTCAGGTCAATCACGCGGTCTGACAGGCGCAGGCGCACGTCAATCGAGGGGTATTGGTCTTTGAACGCGGGCACATGGGGGGCAATGAAGCGCCGCCCGATCCCCAAGGGGGCGGCGACAAACACCACGCCGCGCGGGTTTTGCGCCGTCTCCATCACCGAGGCTTCGGCGGCGTCAAGCGCCTGTAGCACCTTTTGCGCGCCTTCGTAGAAGATGCGACCGGCTTCGGTGGGTTGCAGGCTGCGCGTGGTGCGGTTGAACAGGCGCACGCCAAGGTGCTTTTCCAATTCGCAAATGCGTGCCGAGGCGACTGCGGGCGAGGTGCGCTGATCCCGCGCCGCCGCCGACATCGACGACAGGTCATAAACCCGTACAAACATGCGTAGATTGTTCACATAGGACATGGGTTTGACAGTTTTACAGACCTTCTCGCCAGAATTCTGCGATTATTGAAAGTGATCCGGCATTTGCAGGATTAACAGAAGAGTGCGCGTCGGGATAGATTGCACAAAACGCAAGGGGTTGGGCATGTATGACTGGATCGTCCTGTGGGACTGGGTGCAAATCGCGGTGCGCTGGGTGCATGTGGTCACGGCGATGGCTTGGATCGGGTCGAGCTTTTATTTCATCGCCCTAGACCTTGGCCTGCGGCGCGATGTGCCGCTGCCACCCGGTGCCTCGGGTGAGGAATGGCAGGTTCATGGCGGCGGGTTTTACCATATCCAGAAGTACATGGTGGCCCCGGCGGCCCTGCCCGATCATCTGATCTGGTTCAAATGGGAAAGCTATTCGACATGGCTGTCGGGCTTTGCCATGCTGATTTTGGTCTATTACATGGGCGCGCAGATTTTTCTGATTGACCCTGCGGTGATGGATTTAAGCGTGGGGCAAGCGGTGGCGATCTCGCTGGCGTCGCTGGCCTTTGGGTGGGTGGCTTATACCACGATCTGCCGTGTGTTCATGAATGCCAATCAGACGGCGGTGATGGTGGCGTTGTTTGTCGTGCTGGTGGGGATGAGCTGGTTTTACGCGCATGTCTTTTCAGGCCGTGCGGCGCTGTTGCATTTGGGGGCGTTTACCGCCTCGATCATGTCGGGCAACGTGTTTTTCGTGATTATGCCCAATCAACGGGTGGTGGTGGCTGATCTGAAAGCGGGCCGCACGCCGGATGCGAAATATGGCAAGATCGCCAAGCAACGCAGCACGCATAACAATTACCTGACGCTGCCGGTGATATTCCTGATGCTGTCGAACCATTACCCGCTGGTTTTTGCCACGCCCTATAACTGGGTGATTGCGTCGTTGGTCTTTCTAATGGGCGTTACCGTGCGCCATTGGTTCAACACGCGCCACGCCAAAAAGGGCAGCCCGCATTGGACTTGGGCGGTGACGGGGGTGTTGTTCTTGCTGATTGCATGGCTGTCGACCGCGCCGATGCAGCACCCTGCCGAAGACAGCGCCTTGAAAGGGCCGTCGCTGGTCTATGCCAGTGCCACAGGCTTTGACGATGTGGTCAGCATTGTGCAGGGCCGCTGTGCAATGTGCCACGCCCGTGAACCCGCGTTCGAGGGGATCACTTGGGCCCCAAAGGGGGTTGTTCTGGAAACCCCGTCCGACATCGCCCGCGAAGCGCGGCGGATTTACATGCAGGCGGGCATTACCCATGCCATGCCGCCGGCCAATCTTTCCTACATGGAACCCGCTGAACGGGCGGCGATTGTTGCGTGGTTTCGGGCGGCGGGCAATCTGGGGATAGAGGGGTAAGATTCCGTTCGCCTCTGTCGTCTGGCGTTGATCGGCGCGCGGCTTTGTCATATGGCTGTCACGCAAATGCGGCATTCCCTTTACGAAAGGGCCATGCGGCCAGACCATGAGGCGATGACATGATGAATGATTCTGCGGCGGACGTCATGGACTTGTCGCCTGACGCTGTGATTCCTGTGCATAAGGGGCCGGTCTTCACCTATTCCACCCCCGACATGCCGTGGCTGCGCCGCACTTTGATTCGCACGGTTGAGCGGTTGAGCGGGCGGGCCGGGTTCGAGCGGCTGTATCGCGACTGGCAGCAAAAACCGCGCGACCCTGAGGATTCTATCTTTACCCAAGCCATCGGTGAATTGGGCCTGACCGCCGATATCGCGCCCGAGGAAATGGCGCGTATCCCCGAAACGGGGCCGCTGTTGGTGGTGTCAAACCATCCTTATGGCATCATCGACGGGCTGTTTATCGGGCATCTGATGGCCTCGCGGCGCAAGGATGTGAAGCTGATCTGCCACTCGCTGCTGTGCCAGCCGCAAGAGGCGAAGGATGCTTTGTTGCCCATCGACTTTGGCGCAGGCCCCGAAGCGCGCCGCACCTCGGCCGAGACGCGGCGCAAGGCGGTGGAGTGGTTGGACGAGGGGCATGTCTTGATCATTTTCCCCGGTGGCGGGGTGGCAACCTCGGTCACGCCTATGGCGCGCAATGCGTCCGATTTCGAATGGCACCCGTTTATTGCGCGTTTGGCGCGTAGGCCGGGGGTCAAGACCTTGGCGATCTATGTCGCGGGCCGCAATTCGCGGATTTTTCAGGTGGCAAGCCATCTGTCTTACGCGCTGCGCGTGGCGCTGATCTTCTTTGAAACCAAGCGCAAGATGAACAAGCCTGTCACTGTGCGGGTGGCAGAGCCGGTCGAATGTGCCACCATGGGCAAGGGCGATGTGGTGGCTTGGCTGCGCGCGCGCACCTATGCCATGGCAGAACCGGGCGGGCCGGAAGCGGATTACGTTTTCAACTTCCCGCCGCGAATCACGGTTTAAGTCATTCGGGGTTGAGGCGGGGCGGGCCTAGGGGTAGGTCAATCTATCCAAACGGAGGCCGCGATGCTGTTTGCTTTGATTCAGGGCTTTATCACCAGCTTTAGCCTGATCCTTGCGATCGGCTCGCAGAATGCTTTTGTGCTGCGCCAAGGGATCCGGCGCGAACATGTGGCGGCGGTGGTGGCGGTCTGCGCCATATCGGATGCGATCTTGATTGCCTGCGGTGTGGCCGGGTTTGGCGCGGTGGCAGCGGCCCTGCCGTGGCTGGTGCCCGCGATGCGCTGGTTTGGCGCGGCCTTTTTGGCTTGGTACGGGTTGCAACGCTTCTTGGCCGCGCGCCAAGGGGGCGAGGCTTTGATGCCCGCCGCCGATAAGCCCACCCCGCTTGCCAAAGTGCTGCTGACCTGCGTGGTCTTCACTTGGGCCAATCCGCATGTGTATCTGGATACGATGGTGCTGATCGGGTCGATCTCGACCCACCACGCGCCGTTCGAGGTGGCTTTTGGCGTGGGTGCTGCGGCGGCGTCTTTGACCTTCTTTGCCCTCTTGGGCTTTGGCGCGCGGCTACTGGCCCCGTTGTTTGCCACGCCGCGTGCTTGGGTGATTTTGGAATGTGTGGTGGGCGCGACCATGTGGATGATTGCCGCCACCTTGGCCCTTGGCTAGGCAGCGCACGGTCAAGTCACGCACAATTTAGGCATTTTATCTAGCCTCACGGGTCACACGTTCCCCGCGGAGGTTAGTCATGTCGTCCACCACAGCTTTGCAGTTGCTGCCCCTGATCGAACCGGCCCAAGCCCAAAAACACGTCACCCATAACGAGGCTTTGGCTGTGCTGGATGTCTTGGTGCAAACCACGGCCACCAACCGGACCTTGACGGCCCCGCCGACATCGCCTCTGACGGGGGCGTGTTACATTGTCGCACAGGGTGCCACCGGGGATTGGCAGGGCGAAGACGGCATGGTTGCCGTCTATTCCGGCCTGTATTGGGATTTTTACCAACCCAAAACCGGCTGGCGCGTCTGGGTCGAGGACGAGGCCACCGAGGCCGTCTTTGACGGCGCAGGTTGGACCACCTCTGCCACACGCACCGAACGGGTGGCGGCGCTTGGCATTTCGGCGCAAGCGGATGGCACCAATCGGCTGGCGGTATCCTCGCCCGCCGTTTTGTTGACCCATGCGGGCGGCGGGCACCAGTTAAAGGTGAACAAGGCGCGCAGTTCTGACACTGCCAGCGTGGTGTTTCAAAGCGGCTTTTCGGGACGGGCCGAAATGGGGATCGTGGGCAGCGATGACTTTGTGCTGAAGGTCAGCGCAGATGGCACAACCTTTCTGACCGGTCTGACCGTCGAGGCCGCGACGGGCCGCCTTCTGGCGTCGCGCGGGATCAATCTGGTCACAGGTGCAGGCGATCCGGCCAATCCGCAAAACGGTGATATCTGGTACAACGCCACCGCCGCTCGGCTGCGAACCCGCCAAGCGGGGCAAACGGTCGATCTGTTTGACCCCGCCGTCACAGCCTTTGGCCGCAGCCTGATCGACGATGCCGATGCCGCCGCTGCCCGCACCACGTTAGAGCGCCAAGATTTCGCCACCCGCGCCGCCTTTGTGGCTTGGGCCGCAGGGCGCAGCCCATCCGTTGGGTTGGTGATGCACGCGGCAGGGGCGCGGTATCGCTACACAGGCACGGGCACGGCCATTGCTGATCTGCCGGGATGGGTGCCGTTCGGGACAGCCTCGGCTTGGCATTGGGGGGCCGATGCAACGGGGGTCACGAACGCCCTTCCCGCCGTGTCGGCCATGATTGACTATGTGAACTCTGCCGGAGG
>JBAXLX010000258.1:0-5275 GCA_037134595.1 Pseudomonadota bacterium | reverse complement strand
CAAGACCAAGCCTAAACTCAAAAAACCACTGTCTCAAAGTTGTTGACACGTTCCGTTTCGCGAATTCAAAGTCGTTCTAATCTTGACGATCGAATTGATCGCTTGAAGGGCGATTTTCCAATCGAAAGTCAGTCGCCGCGCAAGAGCATTTCGAGATGCTCGCACGACAGTTCGATGTTTTCGATTGCCTCGTCCTCGTCCTTTTCGGACCGCTCGGAGGACCAGTCGCTAACCGGCCAGGTCATGACTTCGAGACTACGCATCGCCTCAAACATGGCAAGTTCCCTTCGCAGCGGTTCCGCAGCCTGCGGCAGGATCGAGAGATATCCGTCGATGAGATTGGCGCGGCACGCTTCGCCTCGCTCCGGGCAGTCGATCGCGCTGTCGGCCGCGGCAACCCCAACATCCCAAAACAAGTGTCCAAAACCACACTCTCCGAAGTCAATGAGGCTGCCACGCCCATTATCGATGACGACATTATGCCGATGACTGTCGGAGTGCACCAGGCCGGTCCAATGCCCTTCATCGATTTGGGCCTGAAAGCGCGGGCCGAACCAATCTAATGCCTCGTGCGCGATGAGGCGCTGCTTCTTCGTCATTAGGCGATGCAAAACTGGGTTTTCGAAATGGGGCGCAATGCGCGCCAAATCCCAGGACGATGCGCCGGCCAGCGTCTTACCCTTTGACAAAACGTGAAGTCGTGCAATCGTCACACCGATAATGCGGAAATCGTCGTCGCTTTCGAATCTCGGATGGTGGCCTGGGAGATAGCTCAATTCAATCGCTTCTATCTCGTCGCCAAGCATAAGGCGGGACAACGGTCGAGGACCGGGGAAGTCTGGAGAATCCCGGAAAAACGACAAGACGTCCCACTGAAAGTGCAGGCTTGAAAACTTCGGCTCTGACGCGTGAACCGCCTTCAAAACTGTAGGGTTGCCCTTTGTCTGACTGACAAGAAATGCTGCGGCATCAGATTCGCCAGAAAGGAGTTCGACGTCGGCCCCGTCGAACGCATGTTTCGCGACAGCTAGCCAGTCGATTTTGGAAATGCTTTGCACCATTTGCATCCTACGAGTGATCGCGCGCTTCGCGTGGCGGACATACAACTTGGCAACTTTCGGCACAACAGCTACCTGCCAACTCTCTACCCTCCGTGCCAACAAGAGTGAGACATTCGACTGTCTGAAGTTTACACTCGAGGGCTCAGGAGAACGATCTGATGGTTATGCCCGAACGTCTGCCCACGCCCTTGCCTGCCGCGCCTGAGGGTGTTGCTTTGCCGGCGCCCGCTGCCCGCGTTGTGGCGGCGGCCAAAGTGGCTTCGGCCGAATTCACTGCGGTGCCGAAGCGGCGCAGTTTCTCGGCAAAATACAAGCTGCAGATCCTTGCGGAGACCGACCGCGCCGTTGAAACGGGGGGTATTTCAGCTATCTTGCGGCGGGAGGGCTTGTATTCCTCGGCCTTGAGCGACTGGCGGGGTCAGCGCGAGGCAGGCACTCTGGGCGCCCTTCAGCCCCGCGCGCGGTCCCGAAAAGGCCACAGTGAACCCTTTGCAGGCCGAACTGGCCAAGGCCAATCGTGAGAACGCCGCCTTACGCCGCCGCCTTGATCAGGCGGAGGCGATCATCGCCATCCAAAAAAAAGTGGCGGCGCTTCTGGACGAGATGGACCAGGCATCCGGCAGCAGCGGCAAGTCGTGATGGCCGCCGTTGTGTCTTTGTCGCCGGCCAGCGGTCTGACGACGGCGGTCTGCGCGGCCCTGGAGGTGTCGCGGGCGTCTGTGCAACGGCATCGCAGGGCCATGACGGACCCGCCACGCGCGACAAAACCTCGGCTGCCTGTTGCACGCGCCTTGCGGACAAGTGAACGAGATCAGGTGCTTGCCTACTTGCGCACACCCCGCTTCGCAGATCAGACACCGACCGAAGTCTATGCCACCTTGCTCGATGAAGGCGTTTATCTGTGCTCGATCCGAACGATGTATCGCATCCTTGCCGCTCATGGTGAGGTTGCAGAGCGTCGCCGCCAACGTCGCCATCCGGTCTATCAAAAGCCCGAACTTCTGGCCGAGGGGCCCAATCAAGTGTGGTCCTGGGACATCACCAAGCTGATGGGGCCAGTCAAGTGGTCCTACTTTTATCTCTATGTCATTCTCGACATCTTCAGCCGTCGCGTCGTCGGCTGGCGCATCGAGCACGCGGAAAGTGCCATTCAATTCAAAGCACTCTTCAAAGACGCCATGGCAAAACATTCCGTCCCGCCCGACCAGCTGACCCTGCATGCAGATCGCGGTGGCCCCATGAAGGCCAAGGCAACGGCCCTGATGCTCGCCGATCTTGGCGTGGTCAAGTCGCATAGCAGGCCGCACACCTCAAACGACAACCCCTTCTCGGAGGCCCACTTCAAGACCCTGAAATACCAGCCGGAATTCCCCAAACGGTTCCAAACCATCGAAGAGGCCCGCACATTCTGCCGCCGCTTCTTAGCCTGGTATAACGAGGACCATCATCACGCAGGAATCGGCCTGATGACGCCAGACCAGATCCACTTCGGGCAGGCCGACGCAATCCAAACCGCCCGCCAAATCGCCCTGGACGACGCGTTCCTCAAAACACCCGAACGGTTTGTCCGCCACCACCCCAAACCGCCCCAAATCCCGACTGCCGTCTGGATCAACCCGCCCAAGAAACCAAAGCAAGACCAAGCCTAAACTCAAAAAACCACTGTCTCAAAGTTGTTGACACGTTCCGCATGCGAGAACACATATACCAAATTTCCGACTTTCGACTGCTGCGCCCTAACTTGCAAGTTTTGCCAGAGCGACAGTCTTTAAATCCTACCGTCCCTCCAGCGCCGCCACCCGTGCTTCCAGCTCTGAAGTCTCCAAAGTTCGGCGGTAAGCGTCCACCAGCCCCATGATTTGCGCGCCCTCCGCAGGTGTAAGCTCGCCCTCAGAAACCGCTTCCAGCACGGCCCCAGCGGCCTGTGCGGCGTCGCGGGCCGTCGTCATCCGAGGCAACGCGAACTGAACAGGGCTGTCTTTTCTGGGTGGTGCTATCCTCTCAAGGCACAGCCGCAGGGCGGTCGTGTCGCCCGCCAAGGCCAACTCGACCGCCCGCTGCGTCAAGGCTTCCGCTTGCCCCTCCAGCAATTCCAAAACAGCCATGGTCGTTCGATTGCGCGCACCACGTGGTCTGCCAGTGTTACCATTCGCAAAGCGCCCGCCCGTATCGCGTCCGTTCATACCGTGAGCCTCCGCAGGTTGGCTTCCAGCAGGTCCAGCTGGGATAGGGTCATGTGTTCTATGTCGACCGCCAACCAAAGCGCCAGCACCTCAGGATCAAGAAGATTGGCATCGACCATTTGCACCGGTCCCTGCGCTGGGCGGCGTGCTTCAAGCTTGGAAAGGCGGCGGGACAGGCTGGCTAACATGCTGCTGAGATTAGCAGATTTGGCTGTTCATGGCAATTTCAGCGTTCAGCCAAATGCAAAACCGCCGCAGCCCTCTGACGCCCCCAAATTATGGGCCGCCCTCCTGTTCCACGCGGAATGAAATGGCATCCTTGGTGTTCAGCGTGCGGGCTGACAGGTGCAGGCCGTGGGCGATCTGGCCCTTGTGTGCCGACAAAACCTTGCCGATGCTGCGGGCATTGGAAGATACATCACGGCCCGCCAAATCGTTGAGGGCTTCCTTGAGGGTCGGCGACAAGGATGTATCTGCCGCCTTCTGCACATCCCTTCCCGTGAACCATGCTGTGTCGAAACGCTTGAAAAGCGCCTGCAACAGGCCCCCCAGCGCATCGACCATCGGGTCGTCGACCTGTGCTTCTCGGACGAGTTCCATTGGGTCGCCAAATTCGCCGACAGCCACGGTCGTGCCGACCCAGACCACGGTTTGGCGAACGATGTCATCCCACTCCTCAAAGCTTGCCATGCGGCCCTGTGCGCGGTCTGCACCGGAGGTTTGGTATGCACGAATCAAGGTGCAGGCTGCCGTCACCATATCCAGACGGTGGGTGCGAACGTGGTCCAAGGGGTCCATGGCAAACTGGCGGGCAAAGGGCGTGGCCGAACGGGGGTCGATGCGGCACTTGATGACACGGCGGGGCATATCGCCCTCAAAGGTCAGGTTGTTGCCCGTGAAGAGCAGCAGCGCACGGTTGGGCAGGCGAAGGGCCTGCGATTTGCCCAGCACACGGTCTGCCATCCCCGGTGCGGTCAGGAAACCCGCCATGGCAGCACTGTCAAAAGACCCTACAACGTTGTCCCAAATCAGCGTGGTGGTCCCCATCACCAGCGCAGCAAACAGCCGCTTGCGGATTTCTTCATCATCGCGGCCCTTGGTATGGGGGAACATGTCAGGCTCCCGACCAGTGGCTACGTAGCCCACACAGCGGGCCAAGAGCGTCTTGCCGCTTCCCTGCACGGGGGCGTCGAAAGCCAAGGCCGGTGCGGTGGGCAGAACGGGGCGTTCGACCGCCGTCAGCAAAGCGGCAAGCATGGCTCCCTTGGCAAAGGCGTCAACGAAGGGGAAACTCTCAAACGGCGCCCACAGCATCACAAGTGCCGCTTGTGCCTCCTCCAACGTTGGGTTGACCGGCACCGACTGCACCTCTTGCCCCATGGGGTGAAAAAACAACCGCGATGGAGCATGATACCCCGACTGATCCAGCAACGTACCGTCTGGCAACACCAGCGGCGCATTGATGACCGCGTTCAGGGGCTTCAGGTTCCGGCGATCTTTCAATCCGAGGGTTTGGCGCAACATATCCTTCGGCGGGTCGATGTCATACGGATTGTCGGACTTATCCATCTTCCAGTACTGCACACCCTGCCCAAGGTGGTTGGCAAGCGTATGTTCGTCCAAGACGTGCAGGCGCCCTTGATCTACCAGCGCCAAGCCTTCACCATAATCAAACGCAAGAGGATCACGACGCAGATGGTCCACGGTTTGGGTCACGGCATCGGCTGTGTGACCGCTGAAGACTTGGATTTCCGCTATAACGCGCTTCAGGTTATAGGTTTTGCCGCCATGGGCGAAGGAATGCAGTGTCGGCTTACCCTGCAGCAGATACAGCCGCCCAACAGCGCGCCGGTCGCCATAATCCGGCTCCACAGGGTCAAGCGTCAGCCTGCGATCATAGCGCGCGGGGTTTTCCAGCAGAGTGGCCACCGACACCGGTTCAAAGCTTCCCTTGGCGTCGACATGAATGATGAAATCCCCAGCAAGCTCCACACCTTCCAGCACCCGGCGCAGACGTACTTCGGCCTGCTC
>JBAXLX010000257.1:0-5278 GCA_037134595.1 Pseudomonadota bacterium | reverse complement strand
GTGCTCACAACCCCAAGAACATCGTTAATCCCAGCGTCACCCTCGCCGAACGTATGCTGGAAGCGACAAGTGGCCGCCTTAAGGCCGTGACTTTGGCACCAGAGATGCCAGGGGCCGAAGCATTTATACGCACGCTTAAAAAAGCGGGTGTCAGTATTCATCTTGGCCATAGCCAAGCAGGGCCAGAGGATGTGTCACGCTATGTCAGTTGGGGGATTGATGCGGTGACCCATATGTTCAACGCGTTGCCGACACTGCCGCCGGGCACAATGGGCATCCACATCCTGTCGCTGACCGACGCCCTGATGGCAGAACGTGGTGTCGCCTTGGGTCTGATCTGCGATGGGATTCACGTTCACCCCAAGATGATGAAGATCCTTGCGCAATTGCCGCCCGACCGGGTTTTCCTTGAGACGGATTCCAACAAATATGCCGGCGGCGAGGATGCCGATTTTGAATTCTACCCCGGCTACTGGGTCCACACCGCGCGTGGAAAGGCCGTGGTCGATCGCAAGGGCGGCCTGTGCGGTTCGTCGCTGACATCCGATGAAGCCATGCGCAACTATGTCAAGATGGTCGGTGCTGATCTGACCCTAACGGCGCATGCGACAAGCCTCGTGCCCGCCCGTGTGTTGGGAATGGAGGCCAACATCGGCAGCCTTGAGGTTGGAAAACTCGCCGATTTTGCGGTGCTGGATCCGCTGACGCTTGAGGTGGAACAAACCTATGTTGGGGGACAATCCCTCTTTCGGCGTACGACATGAGCGCACCAAACGACAAACCGCTGCGTTATAAAGAGGAGGGCAACGTCCACCTTGACTTCCACGGTGCGGTCAACACTACCATCGACTTCATCGTCAAAGGTTACGGCATCGAGGCGATGCACCAAATCTTCAAGAAAGTCGGCCGCGATGTCTACCAAGACATCCGCCAGCACTTGATGGAGGGGGATGCCGATGAGTTGGTAAAACACTGGCGGTATTTCTTCGACCGCGAAGGCGCCGATTTTGACATCACCGTGGGCGAGGACGAGATTGTCCTGACGGTGCGCCATTGCACCGCTTGGCACCATGTCAAAAAGATTGCCCCGGGGGTCTCACCGTTCTTTTGTGACCAAACCAGCGTTACCAACACCGCAATGGCCGAGGGCACGCCCTTTGCGGTAGATACCACGGTTTTGGGCAATGGGGCCTGCACCCAGGTGATCCGGAGGCGCACATGATCCCGTCTGACCATTTCACCCGCCTTTACAACGAAGTGTTCAAGTTTCTCGAGACCCAAGGAGAGGAGCATGTCCAAAGCTACTTTCTGGAAATCAGCAAGAATCAGGAAAAGCACATAATCGATCTGATCCGCGAGAAGGGCTTTGCGGGCATGTACGAATACTGGGCGATGATCCGCGAGGAAGAAAACTGCAAACTTGATCTGTCCTACGACGAGAAAAAGTTCGAGCTGACGATGCATCTGTGCCCAAGCCTCACCAAGGCCAAGGACAATGATGCCGAAACTTGGGCGCGCTATTGCGACCATTGTGCGGGTTGGATCGGGCCGATTCTTGATAAGACGGGTTATCACCTCGTCTACGATGTGATCGATCGCAACAAGCCGCAATGTGTCTTGCGAATCTTCAAGGAAGAGGCTGACGCCCGCGAAGCGGAAAAAGACGTGCAGTTGCTGATGGGTTGGCCGGGCAGCCATCATGCTTAACGCCCGTTGGGAGATCCTTTATGGGTGAACTTCGCATCGCCATTCTCGGCTCGGGCTATATGGGCCGCACGCATGCCGAGTGCATCACGCGGCACATGTCACGGGTGCGGTTGGTGGCCATATCGGGTGGCAAACGCGCGCCGGGGTTGGCTGCAGACTACGGCGTAAGCTTTGAAGCGGACTATGGCGCACTCTTGGCCCGCAGCGATATCGATGCCGTGCTGATCGCGACCCCCCATGCCGACCATTGTGGTCAAGTGATCGCCGCTGCGGCTGCTGGAAAACATGTGCTGGTCGAAAAACCGATGGCGACCAGTGTTGCGGACTGCACGGCCATGATCGCGGCCTGCGCGCGGTCGGCTGTGCATCTTGAGGTGATCCAGACCCAGCGGTTTCGCGGCGCTTTGTCGCGCACGCGCCAGTTGATTGCCGAAGGGGCCATCGGGCAACTTCGCATGCTACAGGGCCGGTCGCTCTTCACCGACTATGTGGTCGGCACCAGCCCTTGGGCCGGAAATGAGCTGCACGGAGGGGCCTTTCTCGACACCGGCGTGCATTTCTTCGATCTTATGCGGTTCCTGACCGGCAAAGAACCTGACAGCATCTTCTCAACGCTCAAAACTTTCGGCACGGTTCCCCATCGCGGGCTGAATGCCATGTCCCAACTGACCTTTGCTGACGGCACTATGGCGCAGCACTGGATGTCGTATCAGATCCCCAAACCCAGCCTTCCCAATTCTGAACACCGCTATATCCTAGTGGGAGACAGCGGAATGATCGATGTCGACGCCTACGGCAAGGTGCAATTGGCCAAGAACGATGTCTGGACCACCGTGTGGGAGCAACCGGCGATAGACTATATCAACCGCCCCCTTGATCCGGTGCGGCTAGAGGCGTTCTTCACTCAGACCCAGGCTTTCGTCGACAACGTCCTTGATCGCCGTCCGCCCACCGTGTCAGGTGCCGACGGGCGGGCTGCGGTGGCGCTGGTCGAAGCGGCATGGGCCTCGTCGCGCGCAGGCACCCCCATCAAGCTCAGCTAAGGATATTGCCATGCATCTCGTAGCCTCTGGCATTCTAAGCCAAGCCGAGCGCGGCACGACCCGCGCCAGCCTGACCTTTCCAACCGTCACTAGCCTTGCCGACGGCACCTTGCTGGCAACGCTGAGGGCCGGGGACGAGAAGGATTCAGCTTTAGAGCGGATTGAATTTTATCGGTCGCGCGACGGTGGTGCGGCGTGGTCGGGGCCAGTCTACCCCTTTGTGCCGCCCCAGATCGACGGCAAGGCAGGCACGATCAAGCTGTGTTACCTCACCGAACTTCGCCCCGACCACCTGATCGCCGCCGCCATGTGGGTCGACCGCACCAGTTATCCCGGCCAGCCTTTGTTCAACGCCGAGACCGAAGGGTGCCTGCCTATGGCAATCCTTGTGGCGGACTCGCGCGACAATGGGATGACTTGGACAGATTGGCGGCGCGTGGCGATGCCCGACGAAATCGGCCCACCCAGCCTGACCAGTCCACTGCTGAAGCTGGCGGATGGACGGTTGGCCATGAGCATCGAAACCAATAAACCCTATCTCGATCGGTCCAAATGGCTGCAAAAGGCGGTATTTTTGTACTCTGCCGACGATGGTTTCAGCTGGAGTGCCCCCGTAACAGCCGCCGAGGACCCCTCGGGGCGCATTTTCAACTGGGATATGCGCTGCGCTGTCGCCCCCGATGGCAGCATCGCCACATTTGCCTGGACTTATGATACGGCAACGACACAGTACATCAACATCCACCGCCGGGTCAGCTGGGACGGCGGGGCCAGTTGGACGGCGCCTGAAGACATCGGCGTCTCAGACCAAGCAGCGCGGCCTGCCATTTTGAGCGACGGTTCCATCGTATTGGCTTGGGTTGATCGCTTTGGCAGCCGCTCGATCCGGGCGCGGCAGGCCTTGGACGTTGCGGCCCCTTTCCCCGCCTCAAGTGAGGTTACGGTCTATCAGCATCCAAAGCCCGAGGCTGCAAGTGCCGACACCGGCGACATGCTGGCCAGCATGGGGCTGTGGAACTTTGGCCTGCCCTTTGCCGAGGCCTTGGCCGACGGCGATGCGATGGTGGTTTACTACGCAGGTGAGGCCGGGGCGCTTGATGTGCGGTGGGCGCGGCTGCGCCGCTAGGGTGTCAGGATCGGCCGCAACGCCAGCGCCAAAAGGATCAACAGCGCTCGGTGCGGCTGGGGGATGTCGCGCGTGCCGTCCATTATTTGCAAAACCATCCCGGCCTCGGGATGGCCACTTGCCGCCACGTAAGGCCGAAGGGCCTGCAAGGCTTTAAAAACGTGTCCGGTGCGGCCAGTGCCCAAGGCCGCTGCCGCTTGGGTCAGCAGGCGCGAGTCCTGAAGGGACTCGTCGGTCGCACGCCGCCGCAGCGCCGTGCCAAGCCGCTCGACCAAACTGGGCAGGCGGTAGCCTATGGCCTTTTCCTCGCGCCGCCACTCTCGCGAGAAGCTCTCTTCCCAGTCGAGGATCTTGGCAAGGGCGAGAAGCACCACCTTGCTGCGCGGTTCGCCGGCCATGCTGATGTCATCGCTGGCCAACTGGCGGTAGATGGTCAGCAGGCCCGTGATGCTGTCACGGTCGCGAAACTTGCCAAGCGCTGTAACCGCAGCCAAGCGGCAGTCAATCTCTGGGTCGTCCTGCAAAAGTGCGCGTATCCGCGGCAGGTAGGTATCATCGCGAATATCTCCCAAAGTGCGAATCGCGCGGGCCCGCAGAAGTGGGTTGGCGTTTTCCAGAAAATGGGCGACCCGGTCGCCACTTTGTCGGGCGCGCAAACGGCCCAGCGCGCTTAGGGCTGCATATTGCAATTCCACAAGGCCCTCATAGCCCAGCATGGATTCCAGGGCGCGCACGACGGCTGCTGTGGGGGGTAAGTGGCCCAAAGACAGGATAGCCTCGTGGCGCACATCGAAACTCGGGTCGCTCAGGGCCGCGATCAGTTCCTCTTTGACCAGCGCGCTGCGCGTGCCGCCAAAGCCATAGGTCAACTCCACCCGCCGCTCTTCAGAGGTTAGCGCTTGGTAACTGTAGATGCTCATCAGTGCCCGAATGGCGCTACCGCTGCCGAAGTTGCGGAAAAAGTCGCGCACCCCTGTGACGCCCTCCTCCTTAAGCCCCCCAAAAGCGATGGCCGAGGTCAGGGTGACGACAGCGCTGACCACAAACAATGTCTCGTAGCTGCCTAGTTGCGTACCCATAAACGTGATCGGCCGAACCTCCAGCGATTGCAGCAGGATGCCTGCAAGGATGGTGACGCCGCCGCCAATGATGCCGTCGGTGGCATAGGCGAGCGTCGTATAGCTCTCTTTCTTGGCGGGGGGCACATAGTTGAGAAGGTAGATGCCGCCGACAGCGATGCTGCTTTGGAACAACAGGCCGAACAGGAAAAAGATCACCCCGGCCAAAACATGCACGCCGGGCAGGCCTGGGTTGAGCAAAAGCAGGCCAAACAGCAAGCCCACCTGCAGGATTTGGAGCGTGATGCGGATGGCGCGGGTGCCGTAGCGGTCGACGAACCAGC
>JBAXLX010000256.1:0-5281 GCA_037134595.1 Pseudomonadota bacterium | reverse complement strand
CGATGCTCTGACCGGCGGCGATGGAACGGATACGGCGACCTACGCCAGTGCAAGCACCGCTGTGACTGTCAGCTTGGCGCAAACATCTGCGCAAAACACCGTGGGCGCTGGGACTGATACGCTGGCGAGCATCGAAAACCTGATGGGTTCGGCTTACAATGATGCGCTGACGGGGGATGCCGCCGCCAACAGTCTGACGGGTGGTGCTGGCAATGATAGCCTCACAGGCGGTGCTGGCAACGACACGTTGGATGGTGGCGCTGGCAATGATGTCCTTACTGGCGGCGATGGAACAGATACTGCAACCTATGCAAGTGCAACTGCGGGTGTCACAGTTGATCTGTCGCTCACACTGGCTCAAGCGACCGGTGGTGCTGGAACAGACACTCTCGCTGCGATTGAGAGCCTTTTTGGTTCTAACTTCAATGATCTGCTGACCGGCACAGCGACCGTCAACCAACTTGAGGGTGGGGCGGGTGCAGATACGCTGGTGGGCGGCGCAGGTGCTGACCTTCTCTACGGCGGCGATGGAGATGACAGGTTTGTCGTTGTCTTGGCCGCCGATCTTGCAACCGGAGAGGTACTGAACGGTGGTGCTGGTAACGATGAATTACGGTTCACATCAACAACGGCCAGCACTCTGACGCTGACGTCCGGTGTCGCACTGGAGAAAGTTGTGATCGGAACTGGCACCGCGACCTCAGCGGATTCCAGCGGAATCGTGGCGCTGAACGTTAACGCTGCTGCCGCAGCGAACGGCATCACCATCATTGGCAACGCAGGTGCGAATTCGCTGACCGGTACAGGTTACAACGACAGCATCGACGGCGGGTTGGGCAACGACACCCTAACAGGCGGTGCGGGCAACGACACCCTGTTGGGTGGGGGCGGTAACGATAACCTGACCGGCGGTGCGGGCGCAGACACATTCGTGTTCAATGTCGCACCGAATGCGGCCAGCAACTTGGACACGATTGCCGACTTTGTCAGTGGCACCGATCACATCAATTTGGCAAAATCTGTGATGGCGGCGCTGGGAACCGTCAATGCGGCGCTTATTGCTGATGCCTTCTGGCAAGGTGCAGGCGTGGTCAAGGGGCATGATGCTTCAGATCGCATCGTTTACAACACGTCGACAGGTGTGCTGTACTATGATGCAGATGGCAGCGGATCTGGGGCCGCCGTGCAGTTGGGCCAATTGGGTACGACGGCAAGTCATCCAGCATCCCTGACGGCAGCTGATTTCTTCGTGTTTTAAGCGCAGCGTCTTCTAAACTCAGGCCAATGACATTTTGCCGATGGATTCATAGATCAGTCCCACGTCTTGATCGGGCATTCATGTACGGTGACAACGGAGAAGCTGCGATAAGTACGACCCCACAGCATGTTAAGCTGCCGTAAACACCAAATCCTATGCACGGGCTGTCTGTAAATTTGTGCCTGTCTCCTTTTGACAATGTTGGATAAGACGTAGAAAATCCGAGACCTGCAGACGCAACAGACATTCCGTGCAGCCTATGACGAAGTAATCGTCATGCCTAAACTGAAACTGGGTTGAAAATTTTCTTGAAAAAAAACTTAATCAAGATATTATACAGTCGCAAACCAAAGGAAGGTAAGAATTTTGGGAAATTATCTTTCGCTAAAAAGTGGTCTGGTTGGCATCATGTTGTCCATCCTCGGCGTCGGAGCATGCAGTGCTTTGACCGTTTCAGGCACATCCATAACTTGTTCCCCCTCTAAAAAAATTCAAACTATAATTGATGGCGTGATCTCCGGAACGGCAGCGACGATCAACGTAACTGGGACATGTAATGAAAACATTTATGTCCCAGCAGGAAAAACTATTTACTTGGTGGGTCAGAGTGCCAACCAAGCGTCATCGCTGTTGGCAAGCGATGGCGCTTACAATGCGGCTTACGTAAGCGGCTTCCTCCAGATCACAAACATGACAGTCAGCAACTCGAAGGGGTCTGCTTCTCCTATTCAGGCAGACTATGGCGGCACCGTTGTCCTTGCTGCAGATATTGTGACGACTTCATCTGCAAGTCAGGTCATTCAGTTATTCAACAACTCAAATGTTATAATCCGCAATAGCAGAATAACAAGTTCAGCCGAAGTGCAGGACAAAACTGTTGCTGCTGATTCAAATTCCTCGTTGACGATTGTCGGTAATAGCAATTTTGTAAGCGGTCCCGATGGGTATAAAACATCTATAAGCGGAAAGGTTGACGCCGTTGCCTGCGGGACCGGAAGTTCTTTAGGGGTGTTTGCCGTAGGTACCGGTAAAGTTCTCATTTCGAAAAGCATGAGAGGAATAAATGTCGGATCTTGCAGTTTAACAGTCGAGAATCAGACCGAGGATGTAGCCAACATCCAAATCGTCGGGAACTCTAAAGCTGGCCTCATAGCTTATAACAGCAGTATCCAATTAAAAAGAGCTACTATTGCGAGTAATACCAAAGGCATTAACTCGTTTATGAGTAAGATTGTTGTTGTTGGTGTCAAATTTGGTGGCACGCTGGGCGCTAATTCTGTCGATATTTCGTCAGGTTTTGACCCCACGGTGGAGATGGACGATTTCGGAGGTACGACTACCTTTGCCTCAGTTTCATCTTCGAGTTTTCGGTGCCACGCGGGCGGAAAAATTTACTTTGATCCTGCATATGTGTCACCCAGTCTTACAAGCTATGTGGGCGATTGTTTGATAAATGTGAACCCATAAAAATTAAATCACGCATGAGGATTGTGCCTCGCAAGAGAAAAGATCAGTTGATCCCAATTGGTTTAAGATTTTTCAAGATATTATCGTGAACTGGGTGTGTCTACGCGCAGCGAGATCATGTCGCGCCGTTCAGGGCAAACTTTTGCACACACGTCCTCATCCGCATAGCTGTGGTGAATTGCCATCTGTGCGGGTTGCAAAACCAAACGCAGGGCATTGAGATTTGCCTCAGCGGCGATTTTAGCGAAAGCTGTCAACTGCCAACCGCCCCTGCGGCTTATTGAAAGATTGCCGCAATATCGTCGTGTTCAAGCAGTTTCCATTGTCCGGGCATCAGGCCAACGGGCAGGGTCAGACCACCGACACTTTCGCGGTGCAGATGCGTGACATGGTTGCCAGTGGCGGCAAACATGCGGCGCACCTGATGGTATCGGCCCTCGGTCACAGTCAACAAAGCTTCGGTTGGGCAGACCACCTGCAGTTCAGCAGGCGCGAGCGGCCTGTCATCCCCTTCCAACATCAAATGACCCGAGGCAAACAGCCTGCCTTCGGTGCCATCAAGCGGTTTGGCCAAAGTGGCGCGATAGGTCTTCTTGACATGACGCTTGGGGCTGATCACGCGGTGCAGCAGGTCGCCATCATCGGTCAACAACAAAAGGCCGGACGTCTGCTTATCCAAACGGCCGATGGTTGATATCGCCGGATCGCGTCTTTTCCAGCGCTGTGGCAGGATGTCATAAACCAGTCCACCGTCTTCCTTGTGCGAACAGGTCATGCCCAAAGGTTTGTTTAACAAGACGACCAAGCCCACAACCGGATCAAGCGCTTCGCCGTCGATCTGCATACGGGTCGGCAAATCTGGGGTGACAGGGATGCGTTCGCTGACGTCCAGCACCAATGCATCGTCCAAAGTGATGCCGCCAGCCTTGGCCATGCGCGCCATTTCGGTTCGCGAGCCGTAACCCATGCTCGACAAGAGCCTGTCGACGCGAGAGGTTTTTATCTTGAGCATCCGCAAACCTCCTCAAAGGATCGTGTCTGGTCGCATGGTGTAGGGTCTTGCGCCTGCAGGGGCCCGTGACCTGTCCGGGCTGGCACTGCGCTGGGGGCTGCCGACAGGTTGGCGATGGGCTTTTCGCTCATCGGGGCCATGGTTTCAAGGGCCTCTAACGGGGCTGCTGGATAGGCCATTCTTCGGAATGCTCCTTTAGGATGGCCCCAACGCGCCGAGTGTTGGCGTATCTGTCGGGAAAGTCCCGACGGCCCCGATGCAGCGTTTGATTTGAAGGTTTAGCGACTCGATCAGTGTCAATCGCGTGCAGTTTGGCGCGGTTGTCTGTGGGAAAGCCCGTATATACCATCACATCCTGCTTGGCCGTTTCCACGAGTCTGGCCAGTTTGGGGCAGCGCTGATCGGCATTCCGCGCCTTGGGGTGCGGGCAAAAGCACTTGATCGGGGGATCAACCGACGTGTGCAGGCATGTTGCCGACTAAGCCACAAGACCACAATCCCAAGGGGTGCGTCTAGCGCGGTGTCTATCGTGCGATGGATGAGAAGACACCGACGGTGCGGATTTCACTTTTGTAAACTTTCGGGGTCATTCATTTCGAATCTTGGCGAAAAATGTAAATGCGGGTCTGATCTTAATAGTATTACTGGTAAAAACGCACCTTTTAGAACTGAACATTCTCACGAAAACGCAGCAGTAGACGATGAGTTCGCGATTATTCTGCAATAGTCGATGAGTTCATCCTAAAATTAAAATTTCCAATCTCAAAAAAACGACACTGATCGCCCCAAAGAGTCAGTGGATGATTTAAAAGATCACTATTCGATTATAGTATATTATACTAAACCTAGGGTATATCTATGCCTGGGCTTTGATCACCAGATCAACGCCAACTGAAAGTATTACCTAAAGTTTGGACAAGGCCGGATGAATGAATAGACGTAAATCCCTAAGCCGAGCTACCGGTGTTTTCAGCCTTCTCGTGCTCCTTGAAATGTTAAATGGTTGCGCTTTCAGTCCGATTGATCATTTGGCGACACCCACGCAAGAATTGCCGGTGACAGAGCCTCCACTGCCGCACAGCAGTGGCCCAAATCCCAACATCATCTCTGCTTTGGCATGTATGCAAAAAAGCGGCGCTTTGAGCGCGTTGCGTTTTGCAGTTGCCGTGCATGCGGATGGCACAGGTAAATCGGTTTCAGGCTCTGATGGTGCGACGGGCAGCATTCTTCCGCAAGGAACCTCGGCGATTTGGGCGGCGCAGGCTGTCATGTTGGCCGGGGGTGTTGCGCAGAATTACTATGAGTTGAACACAGAAAGCGCTGTTCGCAAGTTTGGAGGCGAGCCAACTGATCAAGCACTGACGGAAAAAAACATCGCCAGTCAGCCACAGTTTGTCATCTCAACCGCTTTCACCGCCCTTGATTTTCTGGGTGGGCCAGATCTTGACATGCGCGTTGCAGGGATCGGGCCACAAGTCCAAAGGCGGGGTGCGTCGTTGGAGGTCTCTGCCGAGATCTACCGATTGGGCGATCGGACAACCTTG
>JBAXLX010000255.1:0-5292 GCA_037134595.1 Pseudomonadota bacterium | reverse complement strand
CCCGATTTGATGAGTGTGCGGGCACACCGCGCCGTCAGCTCTGCCACCCAAGTCGCCTATTTTCGCAAGGCAGGGCGCGCAGGCCAAGCGCGGCGCATCGTGACGGGGCTTTTGCGCGCCGATGCGGTGGAACATGCGATGGAATATCCTGTCACCACCGAACTGCCCTTTGACGGGCCGGACTATATCGACGCCCTCGCGCGGTTTTATGACGATTGGGCGGCGCGGTTGCAGGTCTTGGCGCACAGCGGCGATGTGGTGGTTTTGTGCGAGGGCGATCCGTTCTTTTACGGCTCTTTCATGCATCTTTACAGCCGCTTATCCGGCGTTGTTGAGATGGAGGTGATCCCCGGCATCACCGGCATGTCAGGCTGCTGGACAGCCACGGGCCAGCCCATCACTTGGGGCGATGATGTGATGACCGTGCTGATGGGCACGCTGCCGGAAGGCGATCTGGTGGCGCATATGACCCAAGCCGATGCGCTGGTGGTGATGAAAACCGGCCGCAACCTGCCCAAAATTCGCCGCGCCTTGCAGGCCGCAGGGCGGCTTGATGCCGCTTGGCTGGTCGAGGCGGGCACCATGCCCAACCAGCGCATCCAGCGTCTGGATCAAGCCGCTGCCGAGGACTGCCCCTATTTCGCCATCGTGCTGGTGCATGGCCATGGCCGCAGGCCCGAGGTGGCGGAATGACGGGCAGCCTAGACATCGTCGGCCTTGGCCCGGGGGCCGAGGATATGGTGACGCCCGAGGTGCGCGCTGCGCTGGATGCCGCCAGCGATGTGGTGGGCTATATTCCCTATGTGGCACGCGTGGCGGCAAGGGCAGGGCTGACGCTGCATCCGTCAGACAATCGGGTCGAGCTTGACCGCGCCCGCCACGCTTTACAAATGTCTCTGCAAGGTCAAAAGGTTGTGGTGGTGTCTTCAGGTGATCCGGGGGTGTTTGCTATGGCCTCGGCGGTGTTTGAGGCCTTGGAAGATTGGCCAGAGGCGCAAGCGCTTCCCATTCGCGTTCTGCCCGGCATCACGGCGATGTTGGCCGCAGCAGCGGCCTTGGGTGCGCCCTTGGGCCATGATTTTTGCTGCATTAACCTGTCAGACAACCTTAAGCCATGGGAGCTGATCGAGCGCCGATTGCGCCTTGCTGCCGAAGCCGATCTGGCCATGGCCTTTTACAACCCGCGCTCGGCCAGCAGGCCCGAAGGCTTTGCCAAGGCGTTGCAGGTTTTGCGGGCAAGCTGCGGGGAAGACAGGCTGATTTCCTTTGCCCGTGCGGTATCGACTCCGGAGCAATCGCTTTTGACGGTGCCTTTGGGCCAAGCCGTGCCAGAGATGGCCGATATGCGCACGGTGGTGATCTTGGGCAACTCTGCCACGCGTTTTGTGGGGAAATTCGTTTACACGCCAAGGTTTGCGCGATGAAGCCAAGCCAGAACCTGTGCCACGCTGTCGACCCTTGGCCTGTCGGGCACACTGGGGCGCTCGATCAGGATGACGGGCAGCGACAGGGCGCGGGCGGCATCCAGCTTGGCGCGTGCGCCGCTGCCGCCGGCGTTTTTGGCGACGATATGGGTGATGCGGTGGGTTTGCAGCAGGTCAAGATCGCCTTGCAGCGTAAAGGGGCCACGGGCGATCAGGGCTGTGGCGTTGCGCAGGGGCAGGGCGGCGGGATGATCGACCAGCCGCAAAAGGTAATGATGCTGGGGCTTTGCGGCGAAGTCTTCCAAGTGCTGCCGCCCGATGGCCAAGAACACCCGGGCTGGGTCATCGGGCAGGGCCGCGACAGCGCCGGCCATGTCGGGCGCGTGCTGCCATTGGTCGCCCTGTGCGGCCTGCCACGGGGCGCGTTCAAAGGCGACAAGCGGGGTCTGGGTCTGGGACGCGGCCTGCACCGCGTGGTGGCTCATTTGGGCAGCGAAGGGGTGGGTGGCGTCGATCAGGTGGGTCATGGCGTTCTGGCGCAGGTAGTCCACCAGCCCCGCCACCCCGCCAAAGCCGCCGGTGCGCTGCGGCAGGGGTTGACGGACGGGCGCCTCGGTGCGGCCTGCGTAAGAGAAAACCGCGTCAATTCCTTGATCAGCCAAGGCTTTCGCCAAATCCGATGCCTCGGTTGTGCCGCCAAGCAAAAGGACGCGGGTCATGGATAAGCCTTGGGTCACGATCATCGGGTTGAACGAAGATGGACTGGCGGGCCTGTCCTTGGCAAGCCGTCAGGCGCTGGATCAGGCGGAAATCGTCTTTGGCGCGCCGCGGCATCTGGCTTTGGTGGGGCGGGAAGGGCGCGAATGGCCCGTGCCGTTTTCGGTGGACCCCGTTTTGGCAGAGCGTGGGCGGCGGGTGGTGGTTTTGGCCTCGGGCGATCCGTTCTGGCATGGGGCGGGCGGGTCGCTGGTGGGGCATTTGGCGGCGGGGGAATGGGTGAGTTATCCTGCCCCGTCGACCTTTGCGCTGGCGACCAACCGCTTGGGCTGGCGGATGGAGGAGGTCGTCTGCCTTGGCCTGCACGCAGCGCCCATGGCGCGGCTGCGCCCTGTTCTGGCGCGGGGGCAAAAGGTGGTGTGTTTGCTGCGTGACGGGGCGGCGGTGGGGGAGGTTTGCGATTATTTGACTGCGCAGGGATTTGGTGGGTCTGGGGTGTTTGTGCTGGAATCCTTGGGCGGTTTGAAAGAGCGTGTCACGCAGATCGCGGCGCAGGATGCGGGGGGCTTGGCGTTTGCAGCCCCCGTTGCGGTGGCGGTCGATTGTGTGGGGCAGGGGATGGTGCGGGCCTCGGGCTTGCCAGATGACCTCTTCGCCCATGACGGGCAAATCACCAAGCGGCCCATCCGCGCGCTGACGCTGTCTACCCTCGCGCCGCGCGGTGGCGAGGTGATGTGGGATTTGGGCGCAGGCTCGGGGTCGGTGTCGATTGAGTTTCTGCTGGCAGCCCCTGCCAGCATCGCCCACGCGGTTGAGGCGGATCCGCTGCGCGCCGAACGGGCGCGGGGCAATGCGGAACGCTTCGGGCTGGGGCACCGCTGGCATTTGCATCAGGGCAAGTCGCAAGAGGTTCTGGCGCAATTGCCCGATCCGGATGTGGTTTTTGTCGGAGGCGGGGCGGATGCGGGTTTGGTCGCAGCACTTTGGGCGCGGTTGCCCAAGGGGGCGCGGCTGGTGGTGAACGCGGTGACGCTGGAAAGCGAGGCGCTGTTATACGCCGCCCAAGCCCAGCATGGCGGCGATCTGTGGCGCTATGATGTGGCGCAGGCGGCCCCCTTGGGCGGCAAACAGGGCTGGCAAGCGGCGCGCCCCGTGGTGCAGTGGAGTGTGACGCGATGAGGGTGACAGGATTGGGCTTTCGCCGCGGCGTTTCCGCCGAAAGCCTGCGCGCGGCGATTGGGCTGGTGGGCTTGGGCGAGGCGCTGGCCACGGCCGAGGATAAGATGCGCGAACCCGGCCTTGTGCGCTTGGCACAGGATTTGGGGCTGCGGATTTTGGGCGTGCCGCGTCATGCTTTGCAAGCACAAGGGGTGGAAGGGTCAGCCCGGGTGATGGCGGCTTATGGCACAGGATCGGTGGCCGAGGCTGCGGCTTTGGCCGCCGCTGGCCCCGGTGCGCGGTTGGTGCAGCCCAAACGCAGCGGTCCGGACGGGATGGCCGTGGCGGCTTTGGCTGAAACATGGGCGCAAGGGGGCCAAGCATGACGGTGCATTTCATCGGCGCGGGTCCGGGGGCGGCGGATTTGCTGACCCTTCGCGGGCGCGATTTGATCGCGGCTTCGCCCGTGTGCCTTTATGCGGGGTCTTTGGTGCCCGAAGGCGTCTTGGCCCATTGCCCCAAGGGGTGCCAGATTGTGAACACCGCCGCGATGTCGCTTGACGCGATTGTCGACGCCATTCAGGCCGCTCATGCCCAAGGCTTGGATGTGGCGCGGCTGCATTCGGGCGATGTGTCGATCTGGTCGGCGATGGGGGAACAATTGCGCCGCTTGCGGGATTTGGGAATTGCTTATGATGTAACCCCGGGGGTGCCGTCTTTTGCCGCCTCTGCCGCTGCTTTGGGGGTAGAGCTGACCCTGCCCGGGCTGGCGCAGAGTGTGATTTTAACGCGCACCTCGGGCCGCGCTTCGGCCATGCCAGAGGGGGAGACCTTGGCGGCATTTGCGGCAACGGGGGCAACGCTGGCCATTCACCTGTCAGTACACGCCTTGGCGCAGGTGGTGGCAGAGTTGGTGCCTTTCTATGGGCAAGATTGCCCTGTCGCGGTGGTGTGGCGGGCGACTTGGCCGGATCAGCGCATCGTGCGCGCGGCCTTGGGCACGATCGTGCAAGCGGTGGGGCCAGAGATTGACCGCACTGCGTTGATCCTTGTGGGGCGCACCTTGGCTGCCGAAGGGTTCGACGAAAGCCGCCTTTATGCCGACGATTACGACCGCCGCTACCGACCGCGTGGCACCGACCCACGGTTTCCCGAATGACGGGCGGGGTGATCATCTCGGCCCCGTCGTCAGGCAGTGGCAAGACGCTGGTGACCTTGGGGCTGGCGCGGGCCTTTGTGCGGCAGGGCTTGGCAGTGCAATGTTTCAAATCGGGGCCGGATTATATTGATCCGGCGTTTCATCGGGCGGCAACGGGGCGGGCGTCTTTCAATCTGGATTCGTGGTCGATGGGGCGCGATCAGGTGGCGGGGCTTTTGGCCAAAGCGTCAGGGGCTGACCTTGTGCTGGCCGAAGGCGCGATGGGGCTGCATGACGGGGTGGACAAGGCTGGCGCTTGGGGGCGCGGGGCCAGTGCCGATCTGGCGCTGCATCTGGATTGGCCGGTGATCTTGGTGATTGACGCAGGCGGGCAGGCGCAAACCGCAGGCGCCGTGGCGCTTGGGCTGCGCGATTTTCGGCCTGGATTGCGGCTGGCGGGGGTGATCTTGAACAAGGTCGCCTCGCCGCGCCACGAACGGTTGCTGCGCGCAGGCATGGCGCAGGCAGGGATTGCGGTGCTGGGGGCTTTGCCCAAACTGGCGAGCGTGGCTTTGCCAGAGCGGCATCTGGGGCTGGTGCAGGCCGAAGAACTGCCAGAGCTGGAGGCGATCTTGAACGCCGCCGCCGATCTGATGGTGGCCCATGTTGATCTGGATGCGATCCGCGCAGCGGCGGGGGCCTTGCACTTTGGCCCCGCGCTGCACCTGACACCGCCCGGCCAGCGCATTGCTTTGGCACGGGATGCGGCGTTTTGGTTTATCTATCCCCACCTGTTAGACGGCTGGCGGGCCGCAGGGGCCGAGGTGGTGACCTTTTCCCCCTTGGCCAACGAGG
>JBAXLX010000254.1:0-5326 GCA_037134595.1 Pseudomonadota bacterium | reverse complement strand
GCTGAAAAACGTGATCGCCATCGCGGCGGGTGTGGTGATCGGCGCAGGCTTGGGCGACAGCGCCCGCGCCGCGCTGATGACGCGGGGCTATGCCGAAATGGTGCGGTTGGCCACACATCTGGGCGCAAGGGCCGAAACGCTGGCGGGGTTGTCAGGCCTTGGCGATCTGGTGCTGACTTGCACCTCGGCCCAGTCTCGCAACTTCCGCTTTGGTCAGGCGCTGGGGGCGGGGCAAGCGTTTGACGCCTCCGTCACCGTCGAAGGGGCTGCCACCGCGCGCGCTGTTACCGACCTTGCCACACGCGAAGGGTTGGACCTACCAGTTACAGCCATGGTCGCGGCGCTTGTGGCAGGGCAGACCACCTTGAACGACGCGATATCCACGTTACTGTCGCGCCCATTGAAACAGGAGTGACCCCATGCGCGCAGCACTGATCTGCATCGACAAACCCGGACATTTGCACGTCCGCCAAGAAAACCGCCCTGCGCATCTGGAGCATATCAACACCTCAGGCGTGGTGGAAATGGCGGGTCCGTTCCTGTCAGACACCGGAGAGATGGTCGGCAGCCTTGTGATCCTGAACGTGGACACTCTGGCAGCCGCGCAAGAGTGGGCCGCGAATGACCCCTATGCCAAGGCGGGGCTGTTCCAATCCGTCGACATCCGGGAATGGAAAAAGGTCATCGGCTGATGGCGTATTGGCTGCTGAAATCCGAACCAGACGTGTTCGGCTGGGATCATCTGGCTGCCAAAGGCGTGGCAGGCGAAGAATGGACCGGCGTGCGCAACTATCAGGCCCGCAACAATATGCGCGCCATGAAGGTGGGCGATCGGGGGTTCTTTTACCATTCCAACATCGGCAAGGCTGTGGTGGGCATCCTAGAGGTGATCCGCGAAAGCGCGCCCGACAGCACGACAGATGACCCACGTTGGGATTGCGTTTGCGTCCGCGCGCTGATGCCCTTTGTCCGTCCCGTCAGCCTTGACACCTGCAAGGTTCAGCCGGGTTTGGAATCGATGGTGCTGATCAACAACTCTCGCCTTTCGGTGCAGCCCGTCACGCCGGAGGAGTGGCAGATCATCTGCCGCTTGGGCGGACTGGACGCCTAGCGCAAAGAGGCGCATCCTGACCGAAAAACCAAACGGGAGGGACACATGGGATTTCTACAAGTGCTGGCGGCGACGGTCGGGGGCTATGTCCTTGGCGCGGTCTATTACATGACGCTGGCAAAGCCGTGGCTGGCCGCGACAGGCCTGCCGCTTGGCCCCAATGGGCGGCCCGTGGGCGGCGACAATGGGGTGCGCCCGTTCATCATCGGCTTCATATGCACGCTCTTGGTGGCGGGCATGATGCGCCACATCTTTGTCATGTCCGCCTTGGATACCCCGATTGAGGGCATCATGGGCGGCTTTGGGATCGGGGCCTTCCTGATCTCGCCTTGGTTGGTGCTGTGCTATGGCTATTCCATGCGAAAAACCGCGTTGATGGTGATCGACGCCGGTTATGCGATTTTGGGCTGCACGGTGATGGGGTTGATTTTGACACTGCTCTGAAAGCGCATTCCAAAGCCCCAAAAGTTAGGAGGGCCCCGAACCCACAACGGGACCCTCCTTCCACCCACACGTGCCCCCAAGCACCACACGTGTTCCGAGATAAAGGGTCCGGGGCATCCTGCCCGTAGGGATCACCATAGATCGAAACCGTGGGCCGCTCAAAGCCAATGCCCTTAAAACCTTAGGCGTTCTGGCAATCAGGCGTAAACGCTTTCACGGCCGAAATGCTTGACCAGCATGTAATAGACCACAGCGCGATACTTCCTCCGCTCTGACCGGCCATAGATGTCGATCACGGCATCCAGTGCCTCGGTCAGTTTTTCGTCATCCTTCAGGCCAAGCTTCTTGATCAGAAAGTTCTGCCGGATGCGGGCAGTTTCTTCGGGGTCCATGGCAGCGACGGTTTCGGCATCCGGGTTGTAGATCGCCGGACCGCAACCGATGGTCACTTTTTCCAACAACACCAGATCAGGCACCATCTTGCACTTGGTCTTTAGATCTTCGGCATATTTCGCCACCAGTTCGGCGCGCTTGCTCATGTTACTCTCCAAATGGGTAAAACCAATCGTCCGGGCAGTATGGCGCGCCTCGCTTGTCCCGCAATCAAGGAAATGCCCGGTCTTTGGGCAAAGTCCCCGTCTTGAACAGCCCGTCTTGAACCGGGGCGGGGCAGGCGGCTATGGTCCGGCACTGTTCCTTCCGCAAAGCACCATAGAATGAAACATCCCCGCGCTTGGCAACGCATGCTTTCAGGACGCAGGCTGGACCTGCTCGACCCCACCCCGATGGATATCGAGGTTGAGGATATCGCCCACGGTCTGGCCTTTGTCGCGCGCTGGAACGGGCAAACGCGGGGTGATTTCGCCTATTCGGTGGCCGAGCATTCGTTGTTGGTGGAAACCCTGTTCGCGCGGGCCAATCCGGGCATTGCGGCGCGCTGGCGCTTGGCGGCGCTGCTGCATGACGCGCCGGAATATGTGATTGGTGATATGATCAGCCCGGTGAAATCGGCGGTCGGTCCGGGTTATGCCGTGTTGGATGAGCGGCTGACAGCGGCGGTGCATCTGCGCTTTGGCCTGCCTGCGGTATTGCCCGCACCGATCAAGGCTGCAATCAAGGCGGCGGATCGGGTGTCAGCCTGGGCCGAAGCGGTTGAGATTGCGGGGTTTTCGCGAACCGAGGCGGATGAGTTGTTCGGCAAGCCCGATGCGCTGCTGTTGCGCGGTCTGGAGATCAGATTACGCCCGCCCGCAGAGGTGCGGACGGACTATGTGTTAAGACACGGGGAATTGCTGGCCGACTGCACGGCTTAACCCCGGCGCTTTGCGGTCTGCGGGCCAATGGGGCCGGGACGCTGCACCGTCAACAACAGCGCCTGTGCGAAAATCTGTAACATGGGCTTACTCCTTTATGCTTGCCGTGACGGGTCTATACGCCTTTGATTGGGCTATTCCGACTCAGGAATAGTTTTCTTACTGTAAGTCAGGCTTACATATGACAACCGATTGGCGTGCCCTGCCCCCGCTGTCTGCCCTGCGCGCCTTTGTGGCGGTGGCGGAACATGGCAGCCTGTCACAGGCGGCGCGGGCCTTGAATGTGACCCATCCCGCCATCGCCCAGCAGGTCCGCACGCTGGAGGAGTCGTTGAACCTGCGGTTGGTCACCCGCCAAGGGCGCGGCATGGCGCTGACACCCGAAGGCGCGCGTTTGGCTGCCGCCCTAAGCGACGGTTTCGGCACCATCGCCAGCGCTGTGGCCGATCTGCGCGCCGATCAGGCCGACCGTCCCGTGCGGGTCTCGCTGACGGCTGGCTTTGCCGCGCAATGGCTGATGCCGCGCTTGCGCGACTTTTGGAACCGCCATCCTGAGATTGGTGTATCGCTGCACCCCGATCCCCGTCTGGTCGATCTGCGCGCCGAAGGGGTCGATCTGGCGATCCGCTATGGCGATGGCAAATGGCCGGGGCTAGAGGCGACCTTCCTCGCCTCGGCGCGGTTGGCGGTGGCGGCGGCACCCGACATGGTGCGGGGCAGCGCGCCGATGACCACGACAGAGCTTGCTGCTGCCGATTGGGTGCTGGCGCGGGATTGGCCTGAGCAGGACAATTATCTGAAAAGTTTGGGACTGGACCCCGAACGCCTAAGCCGCACAGATATGACGACCGAGGAATTGGCCATCGCCGCCGCGCGGCAGGGGTTGGGTCTGGTGGTGGAAAGTCTTGCGCTGCTGGAGGATGATGTCGCCGCAGGGCGCCTTATGGTTGTGCATGACAGCCGTGACCGGCTGCCCGCTTATTTCCTTGTCCGCGTGCCGGGGCGACTTTCCCCATCGGCCCGGGCTTTTGCGGATTGGCTGCTAGACGCAGCCTGACCGATCAGACCGACAATTCGTCGGGCGATTTGCCTTGCGCGATCGCTTCGGCAAACCAACGCGGTTTACGGCCACGGCCCGACCAAGTTTCCGACCGATTGGCCGGATTGGCGTATTTCGCACCCGCCGGAGCGCGTTTGCGCGGGATTTGCGCGCCTGTCAGTTCCGCAAGGGAAAAGCCCATCTCACGCGCCTTGTCTTCCAACTCGGCGAGAGCTTCTTTCCTTTTGCGATCCTCAAACGACGAGATGGCGCGAGCCACCTGACCATGAAGGTCTTTCAGTTCCTTCAGCGACATCGTATTCAGATTGATATCCATTATAATTCCCCGTCCCAAAACCTGTGGTGAAAGCGATTTAGCATCGCTTTTGTTCCAAGAAAATACAATTCTATTTCGGAGAGCGTTTTGCAAGTATCCGCTGCAATGTCCGGCGGTGCATGGAAAGACGGCGTGCGGTTTCTGATACATTGCGATCGCACATTTCATAGACGCGCTGAATATGCTCCCACCGCACACGATCCGCCGACATCGGATTTTCCGGCGGCGTGGGCAGGCTTTCCCCGCGTGACAACAAAGCGTTGGTCACATCATTGGCATCGGCAGGTTTTGAAAGATAATCCGTCGCCCCAATCTTGACCGCCGCCACCGCCGTCGCAATCGCGCCATAGCCAGTCAAAACCACGATCCGGCAATCTGGCCGCCGTTCGCGCAGCGCTTCGACCACGTCTAGGCCATTGCCATCCTCTAGCCGCAGATCGACGACAGCATAGGCAGGGGGGCGGGTTAGGGCGATGGCCTTGCCGGCGGCAACACTTTCCGCCGTTTCTGGCAAAAACCCCCGCTTTTCCATCGCCTTCGCTAACCGCTTTACGAAAGCCTCATCATCATCGACCAGCAGAAGCGTCCTGTCCGGTCCCAGTTCCGCAAGATCCTCTGCCATCTGTGTTCACTCCATTCCGGGCACCGGAAATCCGGCGCACCATTTTTTGGCTCGTTATCAGCCATTTGATCCCGGCACACCCATTTTCAAGCGTAGGTCGCTTTGCTGGCGGCGTCAAATTACGGCGATCACCCTTTGGTCAGGAAACAGCCCACGCGATCCGCCATCGCCTGCGCCGTGTCATCACGGCGAAAGAAATCCCCGAATGTGCCGCCGGGCAGCATCAGATAGGTAAAGGTAGAATGGTCCATCAGGTAGAATTCAGGATCATCGCCGTCCTGCTTGCGATAATAGGTCTTGTAGGCCTGCGAGGCCGCCTTGATCTGTTCTGCCGATCCCGTCAGGCCGACCGCATTGGGATGAATATTGGCAGCAAACTCGCCCACCACCTGCGGCGTGTCACGCTCTGGGTCGATGGTGATGAAAATCGGCGTGACCTCCAGCCCCTTGGCTTGCAACA
>JBAXLX010000253.1:0-5344 GCA_037134595.1 Pseudomonadota bacterium | reverse complement strand
CAAGCCGAGATTCGCCTGATGGATATCAACCCCGAGCGTCTGGCGGAATCCGAAATCATCGTGGGCAAAATGGCCGCCACTTTGGGCGGCAAGGCCAGCGTGAAAACCTATACCAACCAGCGCGCGGCCCTGTCGGGCACCGATTTTGTCGTCTGCTGCTTTCAGGTTGGCGGCTATGACCCCTGCACCATCACCGACTTTGAAATTCCCAAGAAGTTCGGTCTGCGCCAAACCATTGCCGACACTTTGGGCATCGGCGGCATCATGCGCGGCATTCGCACCGTACCAGCCCTTTGGTCGATCTGCGAAGATATGATGCAGGTCGCGCCTGAGGCGATCATGATGCAATATGTCAACCCGATGGCCATAAACACGTGGTCGATTGCGGCGAAATATCCCAAGATCAAACAGGTTGGCCTGTGCCATTCCGTCCAAGGCACCGCGTTTGAACTGGCCCGCGATCTGGATATTCCGGTGGAAGAGATCCGCTACCGCGCGGGCGGCATCAATCACATGGCCTTTTATATGACCTTTGAACACCGTCAGGCGGATGGGTCGTATAAGAACCTCTACCCCGACCTGCTCAAAGGCTACCGCGAAGGGCGTTTCCCCAAGCCCAGCCATTGGAACCCGCGCTGCCCCAATAAGGTGCGCTATGAAATGCTCACCCGTCTGGGCTATTTCGTCACCGAAAGCAGCGAGCATTTCGCCGAATACACCCCGTGGTTCATCAAGCGCGACCGCCCCGACCTGATCGAACAGTTCGGCATCCCGTTAGACGAATACCCCAAGCGCTGCATCGAACAAATCGCCCGCTGGAAGCAAGAGGCGACCACCCTGAAAGAGGCCAACACGGTCGAAGTCAGCGAAAGCCACGAATACGCCAGCCAGATCGTGAATTCGGTCGTCACGGGCGAACCTTCGGTGATTTACGGCAACCACGGCAACACGGGCTATATCCCCCAACTGCCCGAAGGCTGCGCGGTTGAGGTGCCAACGCTGGTCGATCACATGGGCCTGCAACCCACCGTGGTGCGCGACATTCCGCCGCAACTGATTGCCCTGATGCGCACCAATATCAACGTGCAAGACCTGACGGTGCAGGCCCTGTTGACCGAAAACCCCGAACATATCTACCACGCCGCCATGCTGGACCCGCACACGGGGGCCGAGCTTGACCTGCAGCAAATCTGGGATCTGACCCATGATTTGCTGGTCGCACACGGCGACTGGCTGCCCGAATGGGCGCGGCCCAAGACGTCCAAGGTCGCCTGATGGCACCGCGCCATCTGGTCATTGTCGGTGGCGGCACAGCCGGTTGGCTGGCCGCCTTGATGCTGGCCGATGTGGCGCGGCGCAAGGGTTGGGGGACCAAGATCACCGTGATCGAATCCTCTAAAATCGGCACGATTGGCGTGGGCGAAGGGTCAACAGCCGTCTTTCGCCAGATGCTTAAACACCTCGGCCTAGACGAGGCCGAGTTTTTGCGCGACAGCGGGGCCACGATCAAATACGCCATCCGCCACCGTGATTGGCGGCGGGTGGGGCACAGCTATGACGGGCCGATTGATGACCCGTCTTTGCTGACCCCCGGTGTGCCACTTGACACTTATGCCATAGCCGCAGGCCGCCCCGTGGCCGAGGCGCATTTGTTTCAGCACCTCTTGAACGCCAACCGCGCCCCCGTCGCGATCAAAGACGGCCGCAGCATCCCCGCTGGCCCCTTTCACCACGCCTTTCACTTCGATCAGGCCCGCGCGGGCGCTTGGCTGCGCAAAAACGCCAAGGGCATTGCGGTGATCGACGATCAGGTTCGCGCGGTGGAAAAGGGCGAAGACGGCATCACGGCCTTGGCCCTAGACAGCGGTGCGCGGGTGGAGGGGGATTTCTTTCTGGATTGCACGGGCTTTCGCCGCGCCTTGATTGGCACTTTGGGGGCCGAATGGCTCAGCTACGCCCAGATGCTGCCCGTCAACCGCGCGATGCCCTTTTGGGTCGATCTAAAAGACGGGGCCGAGATTGCGCCCTGCACCACCGCTTGGGCGCAAAAGAACGGCTGGATCTGGCAAATTCCCACCCAAGACCGCTACGGTATGGGCTATGTCTATTCCGATGCCCACACCACCCCAGATGCGGCCAAGGCCGAGGTCGAAGCCGCCCTTGGCCACGAAATCCACCCCCGCAATGACATCGCCATTGATGCAGGCCGTCTGAAATCGGCATGGATCGGCAATTGCGTGGCCTTGGGCCTGTCGTCCAGCTTTCTCGAACCGCTCGAGGCCACCTCGATCCACGGCACCATTGTGCAATTGATGCTTTTGGCCGAATGGCTGGGCCATCCGACAGGGCAGGGTCTGTATAACGCCGCCGTTTCCCGTCAGGTTGAAGACTTTCGCGATTTCATCCGCCTGCACTATGTCAGCGACCGGCGCGATTCGCCCTTTTGGCGCGATGTGGCGCAAAGCCATCCGCAGAGCCTGCGTGACAGGCTGGCCCTGTGGCAAACCCGCCTGCCACAGGCGCAGGACTTTGACCCTTTCCCCTTGGGCCTGCCGCATTTGCAAGGCCAACTCTACACGCCCGTGCTGGACGGCTTAGGCCTGCTCAACCGCGCCGCCGCGCGGGCCGAGATGGAAACATCTCCCGCGCTGCGCGACAAAACCCGCTTGGCCCATGCCAGCCTTGTGCGCGATTACACCCGTGCCGCCAGCCAATGCGCCCCGCACCGCGCATGGCTGGGCAGTTTGTAAAAGCGGCAAGAACCACCTTCGGGCTGTGCTTAAAGCAAGTCGCGCACGACTGTTTCCACCATCTGCACGTCTTGTGCGGTGCAATCAAACTGGCCCACCTGCACGCGAATGACAAAGCGGCCGTGATGGCGGGTTTGGGTCAGATAGATGCGGCCATCGTCGTTGATGCGGGTCAACAAGGCTTCGGTCGCGGCATCGCTGCCCAAGGCGAAGGTAAAAAGCGACAGCGAAGGCGGGGTGACAATCTCAACCCCCGCCACTTTGCCCAAGGCTAGGGCCAAATCCTGCGCCCATGCCACATGGGCGCGAATACGCCGCCGCAGCCCCTCTAGCCCATAGGCGCGTAGGGTGAACCACAGTTTCAGCGCGCGAAAGCGCCGGCCCAAGGGCACGGTCCATTCGTTGAAATTCACCACCTCTTCGCGGCCCGCCGTTTGCAGATAACTGGGCCGCAGGCCAAGGGTTTTGACCTGCGGGCCGGGGTCGCGCAGGAACTGCACCGCGCAGTCAAACTGCGCCCCAAGCCATTTGTGCGGGTTAAAGACGATGCTATCGGCCCCCTCGACCCCCGCCCATAGGCTGCGAAACTCGGGGCAGATCATCGCAGACCCCGCCCAAGCCGCATCCACATGCACGGGCAGGTCATGCGCCTTGGCAACCGTGATACACTCCCCCATCCGGTCAAACGCCCCGACCGAGGTGCCCCCCGCGCACAAAACCACCCCCGCAGGCACAAAACCAGCAGCCAGATCGGCAGAGATCGCCGCTTGCAGCGCGGAGGCGTTCATCGAAAGCGTTGCATCGGTGGCAATCTTGACCAGATTCTCCTGTCCCAAACCCGCAATCCGCACCGCCTTATCGACCGAGGAATGCGTCTGATCGCTGGCATAAATCCGCAAGCGCGGCTGGCCGTGCAACCCCTTGGTCAGCCCCGCCCAATCCAACGCCTGCTCGCGCATCGTCAAGATCGCCGACAGGGTGGCGGTCGTGGCGCTGTCATGGATCGTACCGGTAAAGGCCTCCGGCAAGCCCAAAGACTGGCGCAGCCAATCGACCATCACCTGTTCAATCTCTGTCACGGCAGGAGAGGTCTGCCACAGCATCCCTTGGGCTGCGATCGCATTGGCCAACTGCTCGGCCAGCATCGAGGCGGGCGCGGCATTGGCGGGAAAATAGGCAAAAAAGCGCGGGTGTTGCCAATGGGTCAGGCCGGGGGGCACGATGCGGTCAAAATCGGCGAAGATGGTCTCCATCGGCTCGGCCAGTTCGGGCGGCTGGGTGGGCAACTGGCGGGCAATTGCGCCGGGCATCAATGGCGCGCGCACGGGCTTGCCGCGCAACCCCGCATGATAGTCATGCGCCCAATCGGCAGCGCGTTTGGACCAGTGGCGCAGGTCGTCGTGGTTCATGGCGTGGTCCTTGGCTAGGGTTTGGTCCTGATGAAGGCAGAGGCTCGCCGTCTTGGCAAGGGGGCTGCAAGGCCAAAGCCCGCCCATGCACTTTCCCCTTGGTTTGCCCCGCCCTTTTCGCTAAAAGCCCCCCATGACGCGCAAAAGCACCATCTGCACCGCTTGCATTACCTGCTGACTTTGTCAGGCGGGCCCGTCATTTCGTCCTTCAGAACGAAAAGGTCCGCCCGATAGGGGATGAGGGACGTTTGGAGGGACCATGACCACGATCCAGTTGCACAACACGGCCACGCGGACGAAAGAGATCTTCGCCCCGATTGATCCGCTGAATGTGCGCATCTATGTCTGCGGCCCCACGGTCTATGACCGCGCCCATCTGGGCAATGCGCGCCCTGTTGTGGTGTTTGACGTGCTCTTTCGCCTGCTGCGCCATGTCTATGGGGCAGACCATGTGACCTATGCGCGCAATTTTACCGATGTGGATGACAAGATCAACGCCACCGCCCAAGCCCGCAAAGCGGCAGGCGATGCACGCCCGCTAGAGGCGCTGATCCGCGAGCGGACGGAAGAAACCATCGCATGGTATCACGCCGATATGGACGCCTTGGGTGCGCTGCGCCCCACGCTGGAACCGCGTGCCACCGACTTTATCGCCCAGATGATCGCGATGATCCAAAGCCTTGTCGCCAGCGGCCATGCCTATGCCAAAGACGGCCATGTGCTGTTTCGCGTGCGCTCTTATGCGGCTTACGGGGCGCTGTCGGGGCGGTCGGTGGATGATATGATCGCAGGTGCGCGGGTGGAAATTGCGCCGTTCAAAGAAGATCCGATGGATTTCGTGCTGTGGAAACCGTCAGATGCCGATCTTCCGGGCTGGGACAGCCCTTGGGGGCGCGGGCGGCCGGGCTGGCATATTGAATGCTCGGCCATGAGCCACGAGCTTTTAGGCGCGGCCTTTGACATTCACGGCGGTGGGTTGGATTTGCAATTTCCCCATCACGAAAACGAAATCGCCCAAAGCCACTGCGCTCATCCCGAGGCGGGCTTTGCCAAGGTTTGGATGCATAACGAAATGCTGCAGGTCGAGGGCAAGAAAATGTCCAAAAGCTTGGGCAATTTCTTCACCGTGCGCGACCTTCTGGACAAAGGCGTGCCCGGAGAGGTGATCCGGCTGGTGTTCTTGGG
>JBAXLX010000252.1:0-5352 GCA_037134595.1 Pseudomonadota bacterium | reverse complement strand
CTCCGCGTCCTCTTCCCCATCAAAATAGCCGCCCTTCCAGCCCCAATAGGTCCAAGCGCCCGCCAAACGGTCAAACACCTGCTTAGCACTGGTTTCGCCGCCAAAGCGCTTGTCTTCGGGCAACTGGTCAAGCGCGTCCAGATCGGGCACCTGCCGCCACAAAAACCGCGGCACGCCTTTTTCGGACACGCGCTTGGTGACGGCCGGAATGCCCGCCTTGCGGAAATATTTCTGCGCCAGAACGTCTGCGGCGACTTGGCTCCACCCGTCAGGCACTTCGACCGCGTCGTTGCGAAACACGATCTTGCCATCAGGATTGCGGATTTCGGATGTCGTGATCCCAAACGCCAGCGCCCCGTAGGCTCCGGTGTCGGCAGAGGTAAACTTGCGCTCGATTTTCATTGCCCCGTCACTCCTTATTGTGGCGAGGCTCGTGCGGCCCCGTCCTTCGCTGATCCGCGGGCAAAGGCGACACAGCCCAAATCGCCCGTGAGTTCAGGCGCGATCCTCGACGTTGAGGGTTTGGCTATTTCGAACTTGTCCCCGTCACACCCCGCCTGTTTTCCGGCTTCGGCCTGACCAAACTAACGTGACGCAAGATTTCGATTTCGGCAACGAAATTATTGCCAAATTGACCATATTTTGTGCTTGACGCGATATCGATGTCTAGGTGTGGCGTTTTGGTCGCAAGATAGCCCGGTGGATAAAGCGGGGGATGGCGGGCGAAGTTCTGTGGATCGGGCGACAAATTGCCATGCAGAACACCCACTTGCGCCCTAAAGCAGCGCGCAGCCGGACCGTCCACAGGATAACCCTAAAGGCCCGTCAAAGGCTTAACGCGCCTTTTGATTGATCAAGACAATGCCCAACGACACCAAGGTTGCTGCCCCCAAAAGCGTGATGCTCAGCACCTCGCCGAACAAAAGATGCCCCAGAACAATCGACAGAATCGGGGTCAGGAAGGAAAATGACGCCACGGTCGAGGTCGGATAGACCGACAAAAGCCACATCCATGTGACAAACCCCCCCGCCACAACCACGCCCGATTGTATCACCAACCACACCCAATCCATCGGTGTGACATCGCGAATCAACGGCCCGAACAATGGCGAGACCGCCAAAAGGATCGGGGCCGAGACAAGCACCATCCAAAACAACTGCGCCTCTGGCCCGGCATGGCGCAGCCGCGAGGTGCGCGCGATAAAGGCCGTCCCCGCCCAGCCCAAGGCCCCGACCAGCGCAAAAGCATCGCCCAGCCAGCTGACCTGCCCCGCACTGGCCCCGCCGCGCGAGGTAATGGCCCAAGCCGTGCCCGCAAAGGCCAGCGCCAGCCCAGCGGCCTTAAGCGGTGTAGCCCGCTCACCGGGAATGAAAAAATGGGCCAAAATCCCCATCCAGACCGGCATGGAATACATGATCAAAGCGGCATGGCCCACCGTGGTCAGGTCAAGGGCTAAAAACAATCCGATGAACTCAATCGCAAAGACCGTGCCGATCAACACCCCCGGCCCCAGATCAGCCCAGCGCATCCGGCCCAAAAGACCACGGTAGGCCATCCAAGCCGCGACAAACAGGATCGCAAGGGCCGAACGTGCGCCAGCAAAGAACACCGGCTGCAAACCCTTGTCGACGATCTTGATGATGATCTGATTGGCGGCAAGAATGCCCGCCACCGCCAGCAGCGTTGCAAATCCCACGCCGTCCAACCTGTCTTTGCGCATCTTCAGCCCCCCAAATTCGCCGACACCCTTTCTGCCAAAGCCGCCAGCGTCAAGCGGGCAATGGGGGGCAATATCAATCCTCTGGCCGTGGCAGCCCTTTTGCCCTAAAGCCCGCACTGTCACAGGAGCCGCCATGACCGACATCATCGCCCGCAGCATGGCCAAAGGCCTGCGCATGACCGACCAGCGCCGCGTCATCGCCCGCGTACTGGGCGAGGCGTCCGACCACCCCGATGTCGAGGAACTTTACGCCCGCGCAGCGAGGATTGATCCGCGCATTTCGCTGGCAACCGTCTACCGGACCGTCAAGCTGTTCGAGGAAGCGGGCCTGCTCGAGCGCCACGAATTCGGCGATGGCCGGGCGCGTTACGAAGATGCCGAACGCGATCACCACGACCATTTGATTGATGTCACCACCGGCCAAGTGATCGAATTCGTTGACCCCGAGATTGAAGCCCTGCAAGAAAAAATAGCCGCCCGTCTGGGCTATCGGCTGATCGGCCACAGGCTGGAACTGCTCGGCGTGCCGCAGCGCAAAGACGCAGGCCAGCCATGACCCCCGCCGACAATCTGCGCGGCATTGGCCTGATGACGGGGTCGATGGCGCTGTTCGGGCTAGAGGATATGTTCCTCAAATTCGCCGCCCGCGATATTCCGACCGGCGAAATCCTTCTGGTCACCTGCCTGTTCAGCTGGGCCTTTTTCGCCGCCCTCGCCCGCTTTGAAGGCAAGCGCACCTTCACCCGTGACGCCTTGCACCCGTGGGTTCTGGCGCGCAACGCAGGCGAGATGGTGGGCACGATTGCTTACATCACCGCCCTCGCCTCGGTGCCCTTGGCCACGGTTTCGGCGGTCTTGCAGGCGATGCCCTTGGCGGTGACGATGGGGGCGGCGCTGTTTATGGGCGAAAAGGTCGGCTGGCGGCGGTGGAGTGCGATTGCCTTGGGCTTTTGCGGCGTGCTTTTGGTGATCCGCCCGGGGCTGGACGGGTTTCGCCCTGCCGCCTTGTGGGTTTTGGTCACCGTGGCAGGCTTGGGCCTGCGCGATCTGGCCTCGCGCATGGTGCCGCCGACGTTTTCGACGACACAGGTGTCGGCATGGGGTGTCGCCTCGGTCGCCCTTTTGGGGGCGGGGATGGTGGTGTTTCAAAAGCCCGCCCTGCCTGATCTGGAACAATCGGGCATGATGCTGGGCGCTTTGGTGGTGGGCACGGCGGGCTATTGGGCCATCACATCGGCCGCACGCACCGGCGAAGTGTCAGTCGTGTCGCCCTTTCGCTACTCCCGACTGGTCTTTGCAATCTTGCTGGGCGTGGTCGCTTTCGCCGAGTTTCCCGACAGGCTGACGCTGCTGGGTGCCGCCGTCATCATTGGGTCGGGCCTATATTCTTTTGCCCGCGAACGCGCACGGGTAAGGGCCAGGCGGGGCTAGGTCTTATTGGAATTTCGATCAAACCTTGACCCCAGCGTCCACTGCGAACCCGAACATCCATAAAAAATCTATTCTTATCACCCGCCGCTATTGTGACGGGACCAAGAAATCACCAGCCTGCGAGCAAAGCTTCCAAACAAGCGTCGGCTAGGCGCCGGTCTCGCTGACCTGTTTCTTTTTCGGCTTCGGATTGATCACTGCAGCGTCCACAGTAAGGTTTGCTGGAGACGACGACGGTTCGACCTTGGACAAACCAACATTACTTAGGGAGACCAGAGCACCGGGCAGGGGGGCATCAGAGGCGGTTTGGAAGTTTCCCGCCGTGAAATTCATGCCGACATTCAACATCCACAATCCTTCGTGTAGACCGGCAGCTTTCACCAAGAGTTCGGTGACTTCCTTTAAATCAAAGGTATAGTTGCTGATGTCAGGCATGATGTTTAACCGTTTTCCCACCATCGATCGACTGCAGCACCGTGACGAGTGTATCCGACCTCCGACCGTTGACATGCTGCAACGTTATGACAGGTGCTACAGGCTTTCTCGCCAAGCCGACCCCTTCAGCGATGCAAGCGACGATGAACTGGTTCAGGCTGACATCTTCCCGCTTTGATAAAAAAGCCGCCTTTCGGTGGAGACTGCGCGGCATACGAACAACGATTTTTCCGCTGTAGTCAATTTCGTCCATCGGCGGCGGGATACTCTGGCCAGCCTCTAAAGCAGCGGCAATCCACGATAGAGCAGCGTCCTCTAGGTGTTCGTAGGCTTCAGGCGCTGTCACACCCGTGGCAAAACATCCGGGAAGTTCGACGATCTCTGCGTGATAAGTTCCGTCGGCCTGCGGTGTTACACATCGCGTGTAGGGCTGTCGCGCGTGATCTTCTGCCGTCAACTTTTCCACGACTTTCATCTCAACATTTGCCATATCCATCACTCTCCAATACGCTCTTCCCATGCCAACAAGTCAGTTTCCAAGACATTTAGAATGCTGTTTCGCGTCCCAATCGGTAAATCTTGTCCTCCGTGGTGAGGAATGGACAGCGGGAAGACACCAAGACTTGGATTAACCCAGACAGGCTCTTTTCCACGATTTTCCTTTTCTCGACCCAGCTGCTTCGCAATTCTTTCCAAATCCCGCGCCTTTTGGGGATTGCGTCGCATGGACGTCAGTTTACTTCGAATCCTCGAAATGTTCTTCTCGTTCATGATACTATATACAATACTAGTAAGCGATGCAAATGGTCGGTTCGCAGTATATACCGAAAGTTATAACGATGCAAATGACAGACTTTTCATCAAAAGTATGATATAAATCAGATGTTTGCATCCAAACTACAGGTGGGCGATCAGAAGGGATCAGAGCGCATTCAGGCCTTACCCCCTCTTCCCCTTGTTACAAACCACGGGTAAAGGGGGCGCGAGAGCATTCCCTTTTGCCATTGGAGCCTTCCATGAGCACGATCATCGACATTCACGCCCGCGAAATTCTTGACAGCCGCGGCAATCCCACCGTCGAGGTGGATGTTATTCTGGAAAGCGGGGCCATGGGCCGCGCCGCAGTTCCTTCGGGCGCCTCCACCGGCGCGCATGAAGCGGTCGAGCGCCGCGACGGCGACGCCGCCCGTTACAAAGGCAAGGGCGTGCTGGAAGCCGTGGCCGCCGTGAACGGCGAGCTGGCCGAGGCGATTATCGGCTTTGACGCCACCGAACAGGTCGGCATCGACATGACGATGATCGAGCTTGACGGCACCCCGAACAAGGGCCGTCTTGGGGCCAATGCGATCTTGGGCATCTCGCTGGCGGTGGCCAAAGCCGCTGCCGAATTCACCGGCCAGCCGCTCTATCGCTACATCGGCGGCACCTCGGCCCGTGTGTTGCCCGTGCCGATGATGAACATCATTAACGGCGGCGAACATGCCGACAATCCGATCGACATCCAAGAATTCATGATCATGCCGGTCGGGGCCGAAAACGTACGCGAGGCGATCCGCATGGGGTCGGAAGTCTTCCACACGCTGAAAAAAGAGTTGCAAGCCGCAGGCCACAACACCGGCATCGGTGACGAGGGCGGCTTTGCGCCCAACCTGTCTTCCGCCCGCGATGCCTTGGACTTTATCCTCAAATCCATCGAAAAGGCGGGCTACTGCCCCGGCGAAGACATCTATCTGGCGCTGGACTGTGCCGCGACCGAGTATTTCAA
>JBAXLX010000251.1:0-5355 GCA_037134595.1 Pseudomonadota bacterium | reverse complement strand
GATGGACCGGCTTATGAACTCAGCGAATGTCTTCAAAAAGTCTACGACGACAGTTCATGTCGTCGTATGACTAGAGTCCTAGCGAATATCAAAGAATTTGAGATTATTCTTTCTTCGTTCAAACTTGGTTAAATCAGAAATTCACTAGCGCAGGCAACGCGAGCACGTGTCGTGCGATGCTGGCAAGCTAGTAGGCCGTGCGCAAGCACGCCTCTAAAGTTCAGATTTGCTAGTTCCACTTAGCTAGAACTATGAGTACACAGTTTTCGTTCAACAAAAATCGTCAGATCATCATCAGCATTACTGATGCAAAAGCAAACCCCTGACGTCTCAGTTGTGTCCAGTCCACGCAAGCCCACTCGTACACTATAATAGTACAGGTACACCTACAGTCTCAGTTATCCATTTCCAGGCGGTTTTATTGTTATCAGCCTTTTTAGTTATTCAATTTTTTGGGAAGTAGCCACGGAGTGCGTTACGCATCATTGTCTCCGCGATAGTGAACAATTCGTGACCGCGTTTGCCGTATTCTTTTCTTTCGTCTTCAGTGTTTCTTTGCAGCATTCCTAACGCTGGTATCTTGTGCGCCAATCCTGACACAAGACAGTAGATTTCCCAAAACGGCCGTTCTATGTTAGCTGCTAAGTCCTGTTGTCTAAGCATCCACACATCAAGAAATTCCCTGTAGTTAACACTTCTATATCGCGGCTTCGGGTGTATTTTCAATTTGGCAGTACTTGCTTTATGACGTTTGAGCTCCGCGTTTTCATGGAAGTGATCAAGTAAGACGTCGATTTGAGCATGGATCAGTTTGCGTGATATACCCAATGGTAACACAATTGAAATTTCATCAAATTCGCTGTTTGCATTTTCCTGATGCTGATACGTACGAACTTCTATCTTCGGCACTTGCTGTTCGCGGAATGCCTCCGCCCCACCGCATTCCCACCATTCAATGAATGAACTGCGAAGTTCGCCAAAGGCCTTCAGTGTCTGCGTCGCCCGTGGGCCCACTGCACGAATAGCTGTGTTACCATCAATTTCTGCATTGGCCTTCATGAACTGCCACCACCATTCATAAAGGGTTCCATTTGGCCCATCTATTCCATGGTTCCAAATTTCTTTGTGAAGGCCGTCAGGATAAATTTCGTCCATGTGTTCTCTGAACGCATCGACCTTTTCCTCCGGTGTTAACCCGATAGGCGCAGGACGTCGTGCCATGATGCTTCCTCCAAGCAGTGACAAGGTTCGACGCAACTCTACACCAATTCGCGCTTAAGACAGCAGTCTTAACACAGGGCGATGCGATGCACTTCTTCTCTTATGTCGGTGTGACCGCCACGAATCAGTGCCGGCAAACAGCCCCGAAAGGCAATCCTATGCTCGATAACGTTCACAAGTCGTTCGAAACCGACTTCCAGTATGCCCCCGTTTCCCCGTCTCACTTGGCAGATGATCAGCATCACGACGCTGATGACCTTGCGGCTCTTGCTCTGCCCGTCTTTAACCAGCAGGCTGATCAGGCGCTGAAACTCACCGCTTACATCGAGGCGGCCCGTCTCGCCCAGCGGCAGACCAAGCATTCTGCCGCCCAAGCCGCGGTGATCTGCTACATTGTTTACCGCAATACCCTGTCCAAAGACGGGGCGGAGTGGTTGAAGACGGCGATCGAAACCGCCAATGCGGCCATCAAGCACCATAATGCTGCAGAAAAGACCCTGTTTGAGCGGGTCGATCAGTACAAGGCCATGGGCGCAGCAATGTTTGCGCCTGCGCGGACAGCGGAAGAAGCGGCCCAGATTGCCATTGATGCTGCGCAACTGCTTGAGCTTGCTGACCTTGACGACGAAGGCCGCAACCGCCGCAAGAAGACCGAGGTCGCCGCACGCTCAGGAACAGTTGCTTGGACTTCGGTGATCAAGTTGGTGCTCGAGCTGAACTCTACCTACAATGCGTCGGTCACGCACCGTTTTGCCACCGTTGTCGGGTGGTTGGCACGTCGCTTCCCGATGGCCACTGATGGCGACTATATGGCCATGGTGCAGGCAATCTTGAATGCACACGGATTTGATGCGGTTTACGCCGACCAGATCGCCCACCAACGCACCCAAGCGGACGGCGAAGATCAGGAAGGTTCGGACGAAGCCACGTTGGTACCGTCGGACGAAAAGATCTTGGCAGAACATAAAGCTGAACAGATCAAGGCTGGGCTTAATGCCATTTCTGCGCTGGGGAAGGTTTCTATTCCGGTGCAGCATGCCACGAAGGGCTACACTCTCCTCTTGGGCCGTGTGATCGACGGCACCGTCGAGATTGTTGGTGAAGCGGATGTCGGCGACAAGCGCCTGGCTGAAGTGGTGACCAAACACGGCGCCCGTGCATCTGGTGAACCCTTTGCCAGCTCTGAGTTCCTGTGGAACCTGATGTCGCTGGGCAATCTGGTGCGTGCGGGGCAGGTGACCAAGCTGACCCGCCATGATCTGGCAGGTGGTGAGCCGCTTAAGGTCGAGCGCCGCCTTGTTCTGCGCAACACAGATGGCCACGGCGGCTACGAGTTGATGGTGACTGCCCGTTACGCTGACTCTTCAGTCATCGTAAAAGCCACACCCAACGCCGAGACGGTGCACCTTGGGCCTCCCGAGGGCCTCCTGGGGCTGCATGCTGCGACATATGCGGCGCTCTACGAACTCCTCAGTGATGCGCAAAATCGTGCGCTGTGGAATATTTGTGCTGACCATGCGCCCCTGAAAAAAGACGGGACCCCTGCCAAGAATGTCCCGGCGTGGGTGTCACACTGCGACGTGCTGAAGGTGGCGGGTTCAAAGACCCATGCCAAGACATGGTACTTGAGCGACGCGACATTGGGCATGGAAATGCCCCTCGATGTCGATGGCTTCCGCCCGCAGTCCATCGAACGGGTTCAGAAGTCGGACCTTGTAAAGCTGTTCTATGCCTGTTTGGCGGAATGGGCGCGGGTGCGCAAAGCTGACACCACGAACAAGACCATTACGCTGGAGTTCGCCGCAGGTCAGCTGATTGCCAAGCGTTCTGGAGAAGGCGACTTTGCTATCCCTGCGGTTCACAATGGCCATGCTTCGGTGTCGCTGACGTTCCGTGCGCAGGACTTGTATGAGGTTTTCGGCAAGCTCCGTGAGGTCAATGCCGACACCTTCACGCTGATGGGCGACCGCGGCGGCCTGCTTGCGATCACCTGGAAAGACCCTGTTGGCTTCTATCAGGTGTACCTGCCCACTGCTGCAGCCAACGGCGAAATGCAATCGCGTCGCGTCGCGCCGATGAACGCAGGTGACGTCTTCGACGCTCGCGAGGCCGGCGGCCTTGGTGACCCGTCGGTGGAATAAACGCTGCACTGTCCGGGGGGGGGGCGCCCCCCCCCGGACAACCACTTCCCGCAAAACTGCAACCCCAAAAAGGAGGTCCCAATGGACACCCCTCTGTCTTCGTTCATCGCCGCAACCGGCACCGGTCAACGCACTAAGATGATCCCTGATGATCCTACGCCGCGCGATCAGGCAATTTACGTCCCCAGCTTGCCCCCGGGCTTCTGCAAAGACATCTATGCCAAAAACTGGATCCGTGAACTGCCCAAAGGCGTCACGCCGGATGACTTGAACATCCTCGACCCCCACAGCAAGCTGCTGAACCTCAGCTATGTTATGACTTCGGCTGGCCAGGCCCTTGACCAAAGCCGCCCGTGCATTATCACCGAACGTGACCGGCGGAGCTCTGTGGTTTTGGTCGACTCGGGGGGCTACCAAACGGCCTCTTCTGGCCTGATGGTGACCACCGACGCACAGCGGCAGAAACTTTTGACGTGGCAAGAATCTGTTGGTGATATCTGCCTCTCGCTTGATATTCCCACGGGCCCGCTGATGAACACCGGCAAAGCCTATGTCTGTGCGACCCAGCGCGAGTGTCTAACTAAGACCATCGAGCATCTGGATTACTGGCAACGGCACCACACGCCGGGCAAAGTACGGTGGCTCAATATTTTGCAAGGCAACGACACTAAAGCCGCAAATGCCTGGTACCGGGAAACCATGAAGCATGCCGATTTCTGCAACGGTGTCGCTTTCGCCGGACCTCTGCGCCACAACTTTGACCATGTGATCGGTCGCCTGTTGCAGATGGCTGAGGAAAACCGCCTCCAAGGCATGTCCCATATTCATATTTTGGGCACGAACGAGCTCGATGTCGCGGTGATATTGACGGCCATCCAGCGTGCCATCAATCGGCATATCAACCCCACGCTTCGCATCTCGTATGACACTGGGGCGCCTTCGAAGATGCTGTCGTGGAACCAGATCTACTCGCTGCCGCGTTTTGATGGGAACTCCATGACCATGCAAAGTGTTGATGCGCCTGACGGTCCCGAGTTCTTGCATTCTTCTCTTCGCTGGCCCTGGCCCAGCGAAATCGGCAACACCATGTTGATGAAGGACTTTGTGGTCCGTCCCAACAAGCCCAACGCCCGCTACCGTGATACGCTCAGCAATCATATGATGGTGCATCACAATATCGGGTCGCTCTGTGCCGGCATTGCCTTGGCAAACCGCGTGTTTGACATGCAATCAGTCAACCACCGCCACGTGATCGGGCGTAATGTTGGCAAAGCCATTGAGGCGGTCGAACGCATCTTCGAGTCCGGTGGCAGCCAAGCCGTTTTTCAGAAACTGAAAGGTGAGTTCACCCTTCTGCGCCATGGCAAGAAAATCGATGCGGGCCATGATCTGCGCGATTTGGACTGAGGAAAGGACGCGACGATGCTCTTCACTGAGACCACGACTCACGGCGAGTATCGCGCCCCGAACACCGTAATCCTGACCCGCGCCGTCAATTTGACGGCGCGGGCACTGAAAAAGGAAAAGGTGTCCGTAGGGCAGATATGCATCCAAGCTGACTGCACGATATCTGTCGATTTCATTATCGACACTTATGCTGAGCAAGCCACACAGAGGGCGGTAGCAAAGGACAGCTCAAGAACTGCGGCTCAATCCAAGTTGGTCCGATTGGGAATTCCGCTGACCGGGCAAAGGATTATTTGCGACAGCCTCAATGGCAGCGGCGACGCTGAACAAGTTCGGGTGCAAACCCGCTTCTATATACAACCGCAAGAATGCTGGAACCGAATTGTCGACCACTTTCTGGAAATCCACGTAGATCAGAAGCGGCTCTGTATTGATGTGGAAACCGCAGCGCTCAAAGAAGATGACAAGCTTAGTCTCATGCCTTTCGTCAACTATACGGGAGTATACCAAACGAAAGATGTGTTCTTGGAAAACCTCTACCGTCGCCTACCTTGGCATACCCATTGGATCCTGAAAGGTGCTCCTT
>JBAXLX010000250.1:0-5357 GCA_037134595.1 Pseudomonadota bacterium | reverse complement strand
AGTGATCGCAGGCTTTCGCCAGTCTGAAGTCGCCACCGCCCCCCTGATCCGCGATCTGGCCCGCATGGCCCCGCGCTTTGCCGCCCTTGGCGGGATTGATGCGGCGGCTTGGGTTCTGGCGCGGGCGGGGCTTTTGGCAGGCCACCGCGCCACGGTGCATTGGGAAGATCTGGAAGACCTCGCCGCCGCGCACCCCGAGGTAGATGTGGTGCCCGACCGCTGGGTCATAGATGGCAACCGCTTTACGGCAGGCGGTGCCGCCCCCGCCGCCGACCTGATGCTGCACCTGATCGGCGCACGCCACGGCCCCGCCTTGGCGCGGCAAGTGGCGGCGTCGTTCCTGACCACACCGCGCCCGGGGTCTGACCCGCAAATCGCCCCGCCCCACCCCGCCGACCCGCGCCTTGACCCGCGCGTGGCCCAAGCCGTCGCGCGGATGGAGGCGCGGATTGACGCCCCCGAACCCACAGCCCAAACCGCCCGCGCCTTGGGGCTTTCACCGCGACGGCTGGAAACCCTGTTCCGCGCCGCTTTGCAAACCACCCCCGCGGCTTACGGGGTCTCCTTGCGCCTGCAAGCCGCGCGGCGGATGATCACCGACACCCGCCACCCCTTGGCCGATGTGGCCCTGCGCACCGGATTCTCCAGCCCCTCGGCCCTCTCACGCGCCTTTCGCGCCCAGTTTGGCCTCGCCCCCAGCACCCTGCGCAAAGCCTAAAATCAGCGCCTTTGTCTTAACCCTTCCTAAACCGCCCTCTTCATCTTGGCACAAATACTCCGGAGGGGCGCGGGGAGGCTGGCCTCCCCGCCTTGGGTCAACGTCCCCGTGTGACATAAGCTCGCAAGGCCCGATCCGCCGCCCGCGCCATGGCCACCGCTTGGGCGGGCGAGACCAGCTTGAAGCGCACGGCATCATTGGGGCGCAGTTGCACAAAGCCGTCCAAGTCATCCGACACCACCGTGGCAATCTTGGGATAGCCCCCCGTCGTGCCATGATCGGCCAGCATCACCGTGGCCAACCCATCCCCCGCCACCTGCACCGACCCGCGCACAATAGGTTCTGACGGGATCGACAAAGCCCCCACCGGCGTCAAAGACGGCCCCCGCAGGCGCAGGCCCATGCGGTCATAGGCATTGGTCAGATAAAACGGCTGGCTTGCCAGATCGTCAAGGCTTTCGGGCGAAAAGAACCGGTCTTGCGGGCCAAGAACGGCATGGATCGCAGGGCGCGGGCGGGCCCAGATCGGGCAGGGAATGGCCCCCTCTGCCGCAGGCAGGGTGCGGGCGTCTTGCACGATCACCTCTTGGCCAGACACCAACGTGCCCCCGCCCAATCCCGATTGCCCATGGGTGGCCGAACTGCCCAACCAGTGCGGGGTGATCAGGCGTCCTGCAAAGGCCAGATAAGTCCAACAGCCCCAAGGTCCGGGTCTAATCACCAACCGCTCGCCTTGGTGCAGCGTGTGCACCTGCCACGCCCCCAACCGCCGCGCGCCGATCTGCACGATAAACCCGCCGCCCACTACGGCAAAGGTCACCGACCCTTCGATGCAATCCAAGGCCAGACCGCCCAGCGAAATCTCGACGGCCGCAGCCTCGGGCGGGTTGCCAAAGACCGACTGCGCGATGGCAAAAGCCTTGCGGTCCATCGGCCCTGAAGCGGGCACGCCAAAGCGCAAGTGCCCCATGCGCCCTGCGTCTTGAAAGGTGATGTGTGGTCCGGCAAAGGCCACGCGCAGGCGGGTCATGGCAGGGCCTCGAACGCGGCTTCTGAGACGCGGTGAAAGCGGATGTGGTCGCCCACATCGAACAGGAAGGGGCGTGCTACATCGCCCGTCAGCACGCGGGTGGGGGTGCGCCCGATGATCCACCAGCCGGTGGGCATGACCAGCGTGGTGATCAGGCACATGGTGCCCGCGATGATGATCTGCCCGGCAGGCACACCGCGCACAGGGGTGGTTTTGCGGTCAAGCTTCAACGGCTCTGGCAGGCCGCCCATATAGGCGTAGCCGGGGGCAAAGCCATACAGAAACACGCGGTAATCGCCGGCAAGGTGGGCGGCGATGACCGCATCGGGTGACAAGCCGGTGCGGCGGGCGACCTCGGCCAGATCGGGGGCGTTTTCGTAGCAGACGGGCACGTCCCATGTGGCGGGGGTGCGCGGGGTCAGGGGGTGATCGGCCAAGCGGCGCAGATGGGCTTCAACCTCGGCATGGTCGGTTTGGATCGGGTCAAAATCGACCAGCAGGTTGACAAAGGCCGGTGTCGCCTCGCGAAAGCCCTTGCAGGGATTGGCGGCGAGCGCCTGATCGAGGGCGAGCACTTGGGCATGGGCGTCATCGCTGATGGCGGTGCCAAATTCCACCAGCACGGCATGGTCGGCGATGGGGCGATACAGGGCCATAGATCAGACCCGCAAAAAGGGCGCAAGGGTGACGCCTTCGGCCGTCAAGCGGGCGCGGATGTCTTGGGCCATGGCCACGGCATGGGGGCTGTCGCCGTGGATGCAGATAGAGTGGGCGTCAAGCCGGATCGGGTCGCCGTCGACCACGGGCATCAGGCCAGTATCTATAAAATCCAAAAGCCGCATGGTTGCGGCCTTGGCATCCACGATCATCGCATCGGGGCGGCTGCGCGGCACCAAGCGGCCATTGGACAGATAGCCACGGTCGGCGAAGATTTCGCTATAGACCGGACAGAACGCAGCCCGCGCGGCGTGTTCCTGACAGGTGCCCGAAATGGCCAGTAGCGCAAGGTCGGGCGAGATGGCGCGCAGGGCGGCCACAATCGCCTCTGCCACAGCAGGCGTTTCGGCGGCATGGTTGGCCAAGGCCCCGTGTGCTTTGACATAAGCCACCTTGGTGCCCGCCAAAGCGGCCAAACCCATCAAGGTGCCGATCTGGGCTGCCACCATGCGGGTGATTTCGGCAGGCGTCATGGGAATAATCCGCCGCCCGAACCCTTCGCGGTCGGCATAGCCCGGATGTGCGCCGACCGTGACGCCATTTTGGGCGGCAAGCCGCAGCGTGGCAAACATGGTTTCGGGATCAGAGGCATGGCCCCCGCAGGCGATATTGGCCGAGGTGACAAGGCCCAGCATGGCGGCATCATCGCCCATAGACCAAGGGCCAAACCCCTCACCCAGATCGGAATTCAGGTCAATGCTGCGCATGGCTCCCCCATTTGTGCCATGCAACACTGCGGCGGCGTTGGATGCAAGGCCCCCAAAGGGCCTTACGCCTCTTTGGCGCGCAGCCAGTCGCCGATGATCTGGCGGTGGCGGGTGCCGTCATAGCTGGCAAAATGCCCGCCATGCACCACGCGGACCGGAAGGTCGTACAGCCGCACCATCGAGCGGTGATAGTCTACCGCGTTGGCGTGGTAGGTGTCTTCGATCAACTCCCCGTCATAGACGATATCGCCGGAAAACAGGATGCCCGTCGCAGCATCCCACAGGGCGATGCCGCCCGGCGAGTGGCCGGGGGTGTGGATCACCTCGAAATGGCGGTCGCCCAGATCGACGCTGTCGCCATCGTGCAACAGGCGCGTGGCGGGGGCGGATCGCACGGCGTAGGCGGTGGACAGGTAGGGCTGCGGCGGGAGTGTGGTGAAAATCTCGTCGGTCACATAGGGGTCGGCCAGCGTGTTGGCGCGGGTGGGATGGGCCATCAGCTCTGCCTCGGCTGCGTGGCACAGCCGACACGGGAATTCGTGGTGGCAGCCGATATGGTCAAAATGGGTATGGCTGGCCACGGCTTGCAGGGGGCGTTCGCTGACCAAGGGCACCCAGTCGCGCAGGCTGACAACGCCCATGCCGCTGTCGACCAGCATGTCGCCGTCACGGCCCCTGACGTGCCAGACATTGCAGCGGTAAAAGGCGTGGATATGGGGTTCGTCGATCCAGCTGACACCGTCGGATAGCGTGCGGATGCGCCACCAGTCTTGGGGCTTTGCGCGGTTCATCACGCCTCCAGAAAGACAAAGTCGGTGGCGGCGAGGGTGAGAACCTCGCCCGCGGTGACGGTTGAGGTGGGGGGCAGATGCACGCTCAAGCACAGATCAGGCGCAGCCTGCGGAGCCACATGGGCGCGCAGATGGGTGCCAAAGAAAGCGGCTTCTAGGATGCGGCAGGGGCCAAGGGGCAGCGTACCGGACAGGCCAACGGCTTCGGGGCGGATCAGCAAAGTGCCTGTGGCGCCCGCGATGGGGCCAAAGGGGCTTTGACCGTCTTGGACGGGTATCTGATTGATCTCGCCCATAAAAGCCGCCGAAAACAGGCTTTTGGGGTGCAGATAGACTTCTCGCGGCGGGCCGAGGTCGGCGATTTTGCCGGCATTCATCACCACGATGCGGTCGGCGATGGCCATAGCCTCTTCTTGGTCATGGGTGACATGGACAAAGGTTGTGCCCACGCGGCGCTGGATGGATTTGAGCTCATCCTGCATGGCGCGGCGCAGTTTCAGGTCAAGCGCGCCCAAGGGTTCATCCAGCAGCAGCACATCGGGGGCCACGGCCAAGGCGCGGGCCAAGGCGACGCGCTGGCGTTGGCCGCCTGACAGTTCATGCGGGCGGCGGTCGGATTTGGCGGGCAGGCCGACCAAGTCTAGCATCTCTTCGGCCTTCGCACGGCGCTGATCGCGGCCCATGCCGCGCATCCGCAGGCCAAAGCCCACGTTCTGCGCCAGCGTCATATGGGGAAACAGGGCGTAATCCTGAAAGACGGTCGTGGTGGGCCGCTGCGCAGGCCCCACGCCCGCCATATCGCGCCCGCCGATCAAGATGCGGCCCGCCACGGGTTCGGCAAAACCGCCGATCAGATTGAGCAGCGTGGTCTTCCCGCAGCCCGTCACCCCGCAGAGCACGATCACATCGTCCACCCCCACCGCCTCGACCACCCCGGCGCATTCCATGCCGAGGCCTGGGCCGGCGAAGCCGGGCAGCAGCGCCTCCTCCGGCAGCAGGCCCTGCGCCCACATGACGTCGCGAAAATTCACCCCCGCCGCCTCGATCCGCAGCAGCACCTCGCCGGGGCCGGGGCTCGGCACATCGAGCGGCGCCCAGGCCAGGCTGCCGAGCTGCCCCGGCTGGCGGATGCGCAGCACGGCCGGCCCGGCCGGCGACGGCGCCGGCGGCAGGCCGGGCATCAGCCGCGGCACCAGCCGCGCGGTGCGGGTCAGCGTCACCTCGGCCTCCTGGTCGCCCTCGGCCAGCAGCTCATTCGCCAGGCGGCGCGCCGCGGCGTCCGCCGGCAGGGCAGGGTCGAGGTCGATGCGGCGGGGCTTCAGGGCGGGATGCTCGTTCGACATCCTGATCGCGCTGACGGTGGTGCAGTTCCGCTACGTCGAGCGGCGCGTGCA
>JBAXLX010000249.1:0-5373 GCA_037134595.1 Pseudomonadota bacterium | reverse complement strand
TCCTGTATTGCGCAGCATCCAGCGATTCCGGCTCTGCCAGACTCGTTGGTTTGTGTTGATCCACCAGAGCAGCGGTAACCCTCGGGGCCGTCTGGTGCTTGAGAGAAGGAAAAGGCGTATGGACGCCCAAGAACTGCGTACAAAGACCCCCGACCAGCTGCGTGATCAGCTTGTCGCGCTGAAGAAAGAAGCTTTCAATCTGCGCTTTCAGGCAGCCACCAACCAACTGACGAACACCTCGCGCATGAACAAGGTCCGCAAGGATGTTGCGCGTGTGCGTACTGTGCTGGCCCAAAAAGCCGCCGAAGCCGCGAAGTAAGGAGAGACCGATGCCCAAACGTATCCTGCAAGGTGTCGTGACCTCGGACAAGAACGAGCAGACGATCACCGTTCTTGTCGAACGCCGCTTCAAGCACCCCGTTCTGCAAAAGACCATCCGCAAATCCAAGAAGTACCGTGCCCATGACGCCTTGAACCAGTTCAAGGAAGGCGACACGGTTCGTATCGAGGAATGCGCCCCGATTTCCAAATCGAAACGCTGGACGGTTGTCACTGACGCGACTGCGTGAGTGCCTTTCGTCTTGAAATGAAACGAAACCCTGGGGGTGGATGCCCCCAAAGGTCGGAGAGTACTAAATGATCCAGATGCAGACCAATCTGGATGTTGCTGATAACTCAGGCGCGCGCCGGGTTCAGTGCATCAAGGTTCTGGGCGGTTCACACCGCCGCTATGCATCCGTGGGCGACATCATTGTGGTGTCGGTCAAGGAGGCAATTCCAAAAGGCCGTGTCAAAAAGGGCGACGTGCGGAAAGCCGTTGTCGTGCGCACGGCCAAAGAAGTTCGCCGCGAAGACGGCACCACCATTCGTTTTGACCGCAACGCTGCCGTTATCCTGAACAATCAGGGTGAACCGGTCGGCACGCGTATCTTCGGCCCGGTTGTGCGGGAACTGCGCGCCAAGAACTTCATGAAGATCATCTCGCTGGCTCCGGAGGTGCTCTGATGGCCGCTAAGCTGAAAAAAGGCGACACCGTTGTCGTTCTCACCGGTAAGGACAAGGGCAAGCAGGGCGAAATCACGGCCGTGTCGCCCAAGGACAACAAGGCCGTGATTGATGGCGTGAACGTCTCTGTGCGTCACACCAAGCAATCGCCGACCTCGCAGGGGGGCCGCGTGCCCAAGGCGATGCCGATCGACCTGTCCAACCTGGCCATCGTTGATGCCAATGGCAAAGCCACCCGCGTCGGCTTCCGCATGGAAGACGGCAAGAAAGTGCGCTTCGCAAAAACAACCGGGGAGGCCATCTGATGTTGGACCAAGCCACCTATACCCCGCGTTTGAAGGCGGAATATGTCGCGACCATCCGTGCCGCTCTGAAAGCCGAACATGGCTATAAGAACGACATGCAGATCCCCAAGCTTGAGAAAATCGTTCTCAACATGGGTGTGGGCGAAGCCGTAAAAGACACCAAGAAGGTCAAACTTGCCTCCGAGCAGTTGACCTTGATTGCTGGTCAGAAGGCCGTGATCACCAACGCCAAAAAGTCCATCGCGGGCTTTCGCGTGCGGGAGTTTATGCCGCTGGGCTGCAAGGTTACCCTGCGGGGCGACCGGATGTATGAATTCCTTGATCGCCTGATCACCATCGCGCTGCCGCGCGTTCGCGACTTTCGCGGCGTCAAAGGCAGCTCGTTTGATGGCCATGGCAACTATGCGATGGGCTTGAAAGAGCAGATCGTGTTCCCGGAAATCGACTTTGATAAGGTCGACGACGTTCTGGGCATGGACATCATTATCTGCACCAACGCCAAGTCTGATGCAGAAGCGAAGTCGCTGCTCAAGCTCTTCAAAATGCCCTTCACGTCTTAATCGCGAGGAACCCAACAATGGCCAAAAAATCCATGGTGAACCGCGAAGTGAAGCGCGCCAAGCTCGTGCAGCAGCACGCAGCCAAACGCGCCGCACTTAAGACGGTGATCTACGACAAAACCAAGACGATCGAAGAGCGTTTCAAGGCAACCGCCAAACTGGCAGCCCTGCCGCGCAATTCGTCGGCGACCCGCATTCACAACCGCTGCCAGCTGACTGGCCGCCCGCACGCCTATTACCGCAAACTCAAGCTCAGCCGTATCATGCTGCGTGATCTCGCCTCGTTCGGCCAGATCCCCGGCATGGTTAAGTCAAGCTGGTAAGGGGAGCGCTGAAAGATGATGATGAACGATCCTCTCGGCGATATGCTGACACGTATCCGCAACAGCCAAATGCGCGGCAAATCCATCGTTAAGACCCCCGCTTCCAAAATGCGGGCCTGGGTGTTGGATGTGCTGGTCGCGGAAGGCTACATCCGCGGCTATGAATCTGCCACGACCGATAACGGTCAAGGCGAACTGACCATCAGCCTGAAGTACTTCGAAGGCGCCCCAGTCATTCGTGAGTTGAAGCGCGTGTCCAAGCCGGGCCGTCGCGTGTACAACTCGATCAAGGACGTGCCGTCTGTGCGGAACGGTCTTGGGATTGCCATTTTGTCCACCCCCAAGGGTGTGATGACGGATGCAAATGCACGCGCGGCCAATGTTGGCGGCGAAGTGCTTTGCACCGTATTCTAAGGGGAGGGGTCACATGTCTCGTATCGGCAAAAAACCCGTCGCCTTGGTTAAGGGCGTGTCGGCTTCCATCTCTGGCCAAACAATTGAAGTGAAGGGGCCGAAAGGCACCCGCAGCTTCACCGCTGGCGATGATGTGCAGCTGAGCATCGAAAATGACGCTGTCAAAGTCACCCCGCGTGGCCTGTCCAAGCGGGCGCGCTCGCAGTGGGGCATGAGCCGCTCGATGATCGCGAATCTTGTGCAGGGCGTTACCGTCGGCTTCAAGAAAGAAATGGAAATTCAGGGCGTGGGCTACCGCGCTGCAATGGTGGGTAAGAACTTGCAATTGCAACTGGGCTTCAGCCACGAAGTGATCTTCGAGGTTCCCGAAGGCGTTGTCGTCGCGTCACCGAAGCAAACTGAAATCTCTGTGGAAGGCATTGACCAACAACTCGTTGGCCAAGTCGCAGCAAACATCCGCGCTTGGAAGAAGCCAGAGCCCTATAAGGGCAAAGGTATTCGCTACAAGGGCGAGTTTGTCTTCCGCAAGGAAGGCAAGAAGAAGTAAGGGGCAAGAGAAATGGCATTGAATAAAAGAGAGCTGTTCCTCAAGCGCCGTCTGCGCGTTCGGAACCGCATTAAATCGGTCGCTGCCGGGCGCTTGCGCCTGTCGGTGCATCGGTCCAACAAGAACATCTCGGTCCAGTTGATCGACGATGTGAAGGGCATCACCATCGCCTCGGCCTCCTCGCTTGAAAAAGACTTGGGCGTTGTGGGCAAGAACAACATCGAGGCGGCCGCCAAAATTGGTGCGGCCATCGCGGAGCGTGCACTCAAGGCCGGTGTCGAAGCGTGCTACTTCGATCGCGGCGGTTTCCTCTTTCACGGTAAGATCAAGGCTTTGGCCGACGCTGCCCGTGAAGGCGGCCTGAAGTTCTGAGGAGATAAAAATGGCAGAACGTGAAAACCGCCGGGACGACCGTGGCAACCGTGGCGGCGACCGCCGCGACAATCGCCCGGAAGAAACCCCGGAGTTCGCTGACCGTCTGGTCGCGATCAACCGCGTGTCCAAGACCGTAAAAGGCGGCAAGCGCTTTGGCTTTGCAGCTTTGGTGGTTGTGGGCGACCAACGCGGCCGTGTGGGCTTTGGCAAGGGCAAGGCGAAAGAAGTGCCCGAGGCGATCCGCAAGGCAACCGAACAGGCCAAGCGCAGCCTGATCCGCGTGCCGTTGAAAGACGCCCGCACGCTGCACCACGACATGGAAGGCCGCCACGGCGCCGGAAAAGTCGTGATGCGCACTGCTGTGGCGGGGACCGGCATCATCGCCGGCGGCCCGATGCGCGCTGTGTTCGAAATGCTGGGTCTGCAAGATGTGGTGGCCAAGTCGATCGGTTCGACCAACCCCTACAACATGATCCGTGCCACGATTGACGGTCTGAAATCAGAAACCTCGCCCCGCCAAGTTGCCGCACGTCGTGGCAAGAAGGTGGCCGAGATTTTGAACAAGCCCGCCACCGAAGTGGCTGTCGCTGAAGTTGTGGAGGCCTGATCATGACCGAGACCAAGAAAACCATCGTCGTGCAGCAGACATCCTCTGCCGCCCGCCGCCCCGCTGTTCAGACCGCGACCCTCAAAGGTCTGGGCCTGAACAAAATCCGCCGCACCCGCGAGCTTGAGGACACACCCTCGATCCGCGGCATGGTACACGCGGTGCGCCACATGGTGAAGATCATCGAAGAACGCGGCTAAGGGGTTACCCTTTGCCCACAACAGAGCGCCCCGCCGTAAGGTGGGGCGTTTTGGGTTGCGGGGGTGGGTTTCACCCACCCTACTAGGGTGCGTGCTGGCTCGCACCGCCGCTAGGTGAAGCGTTTGCCTAGTTTCTTGAAATCACTTCCTCATTCAAAAAAATACGATCGGCCTCAATCCTTATAGTTTGATAAAAGACCAACTGATCAAGGATTGATTGGAACTGTTGCTCGTTCACCATGGGAAAACCGAGCCGTTGGAGTTCTGGCTCGATGGCAGACAACGCTCTGCTCGATTCTATCGGTAATACACCGCTCCTGTGGAGGCAGTAGAAGATTTGAGCTTCCCTTGGATCAAAATCCACCACTGAATTTGCGAGGCCGATGCGAATAATTTTGTATGCTAGACTCCATACAGGAAACTCGCCCGATGTCATACCCACAGCGACGTCCGGCAAGATGCCGCAAATCTTGCCGATCAGCTTCCGCCAGTTACATTGAAAATTCCCTAGCTTTCGCGATCTGACTATCGGCCCATTCTGCCCATGCGTGACGGTAACAAAGTTAATTAATGAGTGAGGTGTCTCTATCTCGATGTGCAGCGTTGGGAACGTGATGACTTCCCTCATTTCTGCCATAAGCTCTCTGGCTTGATCGTCTGAAATCGAAAGCTCGGTAGCCAGTAACTCCCGAACTGATCGTTGTTCGCTGCTCTCAATTTTAAACATGATAACCCTCCAAACTAATACACTTAAGAGTAGGGTAGGCTTGTCACATTACTTTAGCAAGCCCTGGCCCTGCCCGCCCCCTATGGACACAGCAAGAATGCAGGGTGGGTGCAACCCACCTCGCCAAATGCCGTCTTGACAGGTGGGTTTCACCCACCCTCCGCAGGTTGACTGCGCAGCAAACGCGTAGGGTGGGTGCAACCCACCGCGACATTTCCGTTAAACGCGCCCGATAGGTTTCCCCCACCCCACCACTCTTGATCCGCCCCCCCATCCACTCTATAAGCCCCCGGTGGCCCCCTATGGTCAC
>JBAXLX010000248.1:0-5374 GCA_037134595.1 Pseudomonadota bacterium | reverse complement strand
CATGGCTGACCTGTACACGATCACCGACCTGCACCTGTCTTTGGCCGATATGACGCGCAAACCCTTGTTCGGGCCAGCACCAAAGTTGGAAATCTTAAAGGGCCTGAGCTTTGGCATCGAAAAGGGCGCGGTGCTGGGGATTGTCGGCGGGTCAGGGTCGGGCAAATCGACGCTGGGGCGGGCCTTGGTGCGGTTGTTGGAACCTTCGGGCGGGCGGGTTGTGTTTGATGGGGCCGACATCACCCACCTGTCAGACGCCGATCTGCGCCCGCTGCGGCGCAGGTTTCAGATGATCTTCCAAGACCCGATGAGCAGCCTGAACCCGCGCCACCGCGTGGGCACGATCATCGCCGAACCCTTGCGGCTGCACGGGTTTGACGCCATCCCCGCCCGCGTGCTGCGCGCGCTGGACCATGTGGGCCTGCCCAAGGACTTCGCGCACCGCTACCCGCACGAGGTGTCAGGCGGGCAGCGGCAACGGGTGGGGATTGCGCGGGCCATTGCGCTTGAGCCAGAGTTTATTCTGGCGGACGAGATAGTGTCGGGCTTGGATGTGTCCTCGCAAGCGCAGGTGTTGAACCTGTTGGAAACCTTGGTGGCAGAGCTTGGCATGACGCTGGCCTTCATCTCGCATGATCTCAGCGTCGTGCGGCGGTTGTGTCAGCGGGTGATGGTCTTGCAACACGGCCAGATCGTCGAGAACCGCGAGACAGCGGTGCTGTTTGCCGACCCGCAGGCGCAATACACCCGCGATTTGCTGGCGGCAATTCCGCTGCCTGACCCAAATCAGGTCTGGGTCTGAGGTTGCGGCGACCAGCACAGCCGGGGAGGCCAGCCTCCCCGGACCCCTCCGGAGTATTTGCGCCAAGATGAAGGGGCGCGGGGTTGACAGGGGGAGAGAGCGCCTGCAACTGGGCGTGAAACGGGAGGTTCCTATGACACAGCACTCTGATGACCGGCTGATCGTTGCACTTGATCTGCCCAACCTGATCCAAGCCATGGCGCTGGTGGACCGCTTGGGCGACAGCGTGAGCTTTTACAAGATCGGCTTGGGAATGCTGACCGGCGGCGGCTTGGCCTTGGCCAATGAGTTAAAGCAGGAACGTGGCAAGCGGGTTTTTCTGGATATGAAGCTGTTTGACATCGGCGCGACGATCGAGGCTGCGGTGCGGGGGCTGGCGCAGTATGACCTTGATTTTCTGACCGTGCACGGCGACCCGCAGGTGGTGGCAGCTGCGGCAGAGGGAAAGACCGGGTCTGATATGAAGATCTTGGCGGTGACCGTGCTGACCTCGCTGGACCGCGCCGATCTGGACGCCAACTTGATCAAGCCCGGCGACATCGCCCAGATCACGCTGGACCGCGCCGCGCGTGCGTTCGACGCGGGGGCCGACGGGGTGATTGCCTCGCCGCAAGAGGCGGCCTTAATCCGCGCCTTGCCGCAAGCGCGGGGGAAGTTGATCGTCACGCCGGGTGTGCGGCCAGCGGGGGCGGCGCAGGGGGATCAAAAGCGCATCGCCACGCCAGCGCAGGCGATTGCGGATGGGGCCGATCATATCGTGGTGGGGCGGCCTATTTGGCAAGCCGCAGACCCTGCGGGGGCGGCACGGGCGATTGTGGTAAGTTTGCGGACGCGCTCACAGGGCTAAGTGCTGCCACACAGGCGGGCCTTTTGGCGGCGATGACGTCACAGATTGGGCCGGGCAAAGGCTGCGATTGGGCGGATAGCGAAGGTGGCCAACGTCTAAGGGCTTGGCATTGTTTTGCTTTTTAACGCTCGATCTGGTCGCGCAGGTTTGGACAGCCAGACGGGGACGGCGAATCCTTTTGGCCACATTGGTGCTAAGGGATTAGAGATTGCAGGCCGATGAGTGGGCGACTTGCGCGTCTTGGGTCACCACATTGGGCCAAGTGGCCTTCGGCGGCAGCGCTTGCTGACCACGGGTCAAAATTTTGCGGCCCATCCCGCATCTGGTTTGACTTGGGCGTCCCCTCGCACGGGAATGTGCCATCGGGGCCGTTTTGCTCGCCCATGTGCCCGCTGTCAGCCATCTTGGTTCAAACCGGTGCGAGGAAACCTTAACTCGGTGGATCGTGTGCGAAAACGTGGCGGGGCACGCGGATCAAGCGGATTGGCGCATAATCTCTCTCGAAAGGATAACTTTTGGAGATTATTCTTGACTTATGGAAATTTTCGGATCATCCGTCTGCTGCAGATGTGTTTCAAGGGTATTTTAGGTAGAATTTCGAACCTTTATCTCTTCTATTTTACCTAACATGACGCTAATGGTTGCATAAGGCCAATGCTGAGGACGGCGACGCAGTTGAATTACGCATCCATCCCAAGGTTGACCACGCCCACCAACGCGCTTGGCAGTGTGAATACACAGATCTGCTGTACCATCGTGATTGTTTGTTTCCACTCGCTCGCCGAACTGCCCGACTGTCTTGAGGTGCTTTCAGGTGGGTCACCGGCTGCGGGTTTGGAAGTTATCGTTGTCAACAACTCGCAGTCTGATGCAAAAGAGCTGGCGCTCCATTGTGCATCCCAAAACGTCGGCTATATCCAAAGCAGAACGAATATTGGCTATGGGGCGGCCTGCAACTTGGGTGCTGCGCAGGCACAGGGGCGGTACGTTTTGTTCATGAACCCAGATGTGCGGATATCGCGTGCATCCTTGCAGGCGATGGTGGATCTGACGGACAAAAACCGCGATCTGGTGGCCATCGGCCCCCTGCAAGGCGATGTGCGTGGCAAAGTGCGTGGCAAGCGGCGGTCTGTCGGGCAGATTTGGCGGCCTGGCAAAAAGACCCTTCGGCGTTTGTCGGATATGGGAAGGCTGGAGCCAACCGGGTTCTTGGGGGGCGGGGTTTTGATGGTTCGCAAGGATGCATTTGACGGCATCGGCGGTTTTGACGAGAATGTGTTTTTGTTCCATGAAGATGACGACCTTTGCCTACGTTTGGCCAAGCAGGGGCATCTGGCCTATGCTGCGGGCGTGCTGGCGGTGCATGATGCCGGCAAGTCTAGCCCCACGTCGGCAGCGTTGACCAAAACCAAGGCTTGGCATTTGGGCAATTCAAAAGTTTATGTCGCCTGCAAGCATTATGGCAGATGGGCGGGGCTTGGTCCGCTGGTCGAAGCCGTGCTTAAGTTTGCAAATCCCGCGATGTTGACCCGCCGCGGCCGGATGAAGGCCTGCGCATTCTTGGCCGGGGTTTGGTCCGGGCAGGTTGAGGTCATGTCACAAGCTGCCATGTCACAAGCCAAGGTCAACCGTTGACCCCGCGCGAGGCCCCCAAATCCTCTATCCTGCAGGCCATTTTGCGCGTGATTCGCGAGAATGCCTTCGAGCAGAAATGGGTTTATGCGGTGGCGATCTGCGCCATGGTGGTTGTGGCCGGATCCACCGCGGCCTCGGCCTGGATCATGCAAGCGATTTTTGACCTCTTGGCCAATGACCCCTTGGCCTACTCTGCGCCGGTTGTGGCGTCGGCGGTTGTGGTGATCCTGACCTGCAAGGGGCTGTCGGGATATATTCAACAGATTGCGCTGGCGAAAGCGGGCAACCGGGTTGTGGCCGATATTCAGCGCAAGATTTACCGCAAACTGCTGCAGCAAGAGGCCGCGTGGTTTGATTCGACGGAATCTTCCGACATTCTCGTACGCGTCACCCAATCGGCGCAGGCGGCGCGCAGCATCATTGACATTGTCGTCACCTCTTTTGTCCGCGACGCGCTGACTTTGGCCGGTTTGATTGCGGTCATGGTCTGGCAATATGCCCTGCTGTCAGGGGTTTTTCTGATCTTGGGGCCAGTGGCCGTGCTGGGCGTGCGCGCGGTGCTGTCCAGTGTCCGCCGAATCATGCGCGCAGAGATGATTTCGTTGACCGAGATTTTGAAGGTCCTGCAAGAAACCTCTGCCGGTCTGCGCGTGGTGCGCGCCTTTGGGCTGGAGGAGATCCTTCAGGCGCGGATGGACCGGGCCGTGCGTGACGTGGAAAATCGATCCAACGCGATCGTGCGGCTGGAAAGCATCACCGTTCCCATGCTTGATGCGCTGTCGGGCCTGGCCATAGCCACGATCATCCTTGTGAGCGCTTCGACCTTTGTGCCCGGTGCCAAGCCGAGTTCGGGTGAGTTGATGGCCTTTGTGACGGCTCTCTTGATGGCTTTTGAACCGGCCAAGCGGCTGTCGCAAATGCGCGTCGAGCTGGAGGCGGCCTTTGTCGGCGTGAAAATGATGTTTGACATCTTGGACCGGCCTGACGCGATGCAAGATGGGCCAGAGTGTGTCGACCTGCCCCATCAGGTGGGTGAGGTGGCGCTGCGCGGCGTGACGTTCAGCTACAATGGCAAACGCAACGCTTTGACCAATATGACCCTGATCTTTCCAGCCGGGCGCACCACGGCCCTGGTTGGCCCGTCGGGCGGGGGAAAGTCGACCATCATGAGCCTTTTGTTGCGCCTGTATGACCCCAAGGATGGAAGCGTTGAAATTGACGGATTAAATCTGCAGCGCGTGACGCGTCAATCTCTGCAAGAACGCACCGCTTATGTCGGGCAGAACACCTTTTTGTTCGCAACCACGGTGCGCGAGAACATCCGCATGGGCCGCCGCAGCGCGACAGATGCCGAGGTGGAAGCCGCCGCCCGCGCCGCCCAAGCGCATGAGTTCATCATGGGCCTTCCCGACGGCTATGACGCTCAGGTGGGCGAGAACGGGATTTTTCTGTCAGGCGGGCAAAGACAACGCCTGTCGCTGGCCCGCGCCATCGTCAAAGACGCGGCCATTCTGCTGCTGGATGAAGCGACAAGTGCTCTGGACAACCGCGCGGAATGGCTGGTGCGCGACGCCATAGCAACGGCCACCCGGGGCCGAACCACGATTTTGATCGCCCACCGCCTTTCGACCATTCTTGCCGCAGACGAGGTGGCCTATATTGACGGCGGCCGTGTGGTGGAACAGGGCCCTCTGGCAGAGATGTTGAACGGGAAGGGAAAAGTGGCTGCCTTGTTTGACAGGGCGGTGGTCAAATTGCCGGCCGCGTAACGTTCATGCAAGCCTTTGTTTTTAGGATGCAGACTGCTTTTATCCAGACTGCGCGCCTGAGGTGCCGTTGACCTTCGGGCGCAAGTTTTGAAAATGACAGGCTTGTGGCAAGCTTGCCGGACAAAATCTACCCAAGGGACACAGGTGCTGCACCGCCCCGAATGGTTCGACCCTGAAAAACACGGCTCCGAAAACCCCTCGATCCGTGCAAGTCGCATCGACTCGTGGCCACATCATCCGCACTCTGGCCCTAAATTCGGACGTAAACCTTCTGCAGCGCCGCAGCATCCTGCCGGATTTAACCCTAAAGCGTATCTCATC
>JBAXLX010000247.1:0-5374 GCA_037134595.1 Pseudomonadota bacterium | reverse complement strand
CACGATCAAACGCAGCGCCACATGTCGCAACCCAGACAGGATCCGTGCCAAACCCATCCCTCTTGCCTAGCCGCACCGCCCCCCAACCGTCAAGCCGCTGCCGCTTTTGCCGCATCATGTCGTTTTTGGCCAACAAGTGTCGGGTGGTCTTGCCCGTCGGGGGGGCTTTGGGGCACATAAGGGGCAAATCGTCTTGCCCCCAAATTTGCGGAGTCCCGATCCATGAAAACCCATGTCAAAGCGCTGGTCGTCGGTGGTGGTGCCGTGGGCACTGGCATTGCCTATCATCTGGCCAAAGCCGGTTGGGACACGATGCTGGTGGAGCGTGACGAGCTGACCTCGGGCTCGACATGGCACGCGGCGGGGCTGTTGCCTTTGTTCAACATGTCCTTCGCCACGACCCATATCCACAAATACTCGGTCGATTTTTATAAGGGGCTAGAGGCTGAAACGGGCCTGAACCCCGGCTTTTACGTGGTGGGCAACCTGCGCATGGCCCAGCGTCAAGAGCGGATGGACGAGTATATGCTCTATTCCTCGGTCGCGGAAACGGCGGGGGTCTATCACGAATTCCTGTCGCCCAAAGAGATCAAAGACCGCTGGCCCTTGGTGCGCACCGATGATCTGGTGGGCGCGCTGTATCACCCGCAAGACGGCTATATTAACCCCGCCGATGTGACCCAAGCCATGGCCAAAGGCGCGCGGCAATTGGGGGCCACGATCGAGCGGAAGATACAGGTCGACGGCTATCGCTGGACGGGGTCGGAATGGATCGTCTCTTGCACGCGGATGCATGAAGTGGGCGGGCGGCTGGTGGGGTCGGACGATAAGTTCGAAATTCACGCCGAACATGTCGTCACCGCAACGGGCAACCACGCGCAGCGCACAGCGAAACTGCTGGGCATCAAGATTCCCGCGATTCCCGTCGAACACCAGTACATCGTCACCGAACCCGACCCGATGCTGGTGGAATACCGCAAAACCCACCCCCAGCACCCCGTGCTGCGCGATGCCGATGCCAAATGGTATGTCCGCGAAGAGCGCGGCGGCTGGATCCTTGGGCCATACGAGATGAACGCCCCCGCGCGGTTTCTGTATGACGTGCCGGAAGCCTTCCGCGCCGACCTGTTCCCGCTGGATCTGGAACGGATCGAAGCGGAGTATATGTCGATGATCCACCGCCTGCCCTCGTCCGAAACGGTGGGGCTGAAGGATGATTACAACGGCCCGATCTGCTACACGCCTGACGGAAATCCCTTGGTCGGCCCCGCCCCCGGCTTGCGCAATATGTGGCTGGCTGAAGGCTTTTCGTTCGGCATCACCGCTGCGGGCGGCACAGGCTATTACCTCGCCCAGATGATGGTGCAGGGCGAGGCCGAGATTGACATGGCCTCACTTGACCCCAAGCGCTACGGCTCTTGGATGACGACCGAATATGCCGCGCGCAAGAACGAAGAATGCTATAACCACGTCTTCATCCTGCACCACCCCGATGAAGAGCGCGAAGCCTGCCGCCCCCTGCGCACCGCCCCCGTCTATGACCGCCAAAAGGCGCTCGGCGCGCAGTTTGGCCAAGTGAATGGCTGGGAGCGCCCAATCTACTACGGCCCCAAAGACGCGCCCGCAGATTTCGACCACAAGTCTCGCAGCTTCCGCCGTGGCGCTTGGTGGCCATATGCGGTGGACGAGGCGAAAGCCGTGCGCGAAACCGCTGGCCTGATCGACGCCACCGCCTTTACCAAACACATCGTGCGCGGGCCGGGGGCGACGGCGTTTCTGGATTGGTTCACCTGCAATACCCTGCCCAAGGTGGGCCGCATCAACCTGACCTATGCGCTGACCCCCCAAGGCACCACGCGCACCGAATACACCATCGTGCGCAATGGCGAGAATGACTATTACCTTGTGTCAGCCGGTGCATGGACGGCCTATGACGCCGATTATCTGCGCAAATGTGCCGAGGATATGGCCCCGACCTTTGGCCATATCGACATTCACGATGTGACCACCCAATGGGGCGTCTTTGCCCTTGCGGGGCCGAACAGCCGCAAGATCTTGGCTGAACTGATCAAGGATGCTGACCCTGAAACCGCCCTGTCCAACAAGCGTTTCCCGTGGCTGTCGGCGCGCAAGATTGAACTGGGGATGTGCCCGGTCAACGCCATTCGCGTGGCCTATACCGGCGAGTTGGGCTGGGAATTGCACCACCCGATCGAAATGCAGCGCTATCTGTGGGAACAGCTTTTGAAAGCCGGCGAAAAGCACGGGATGAAGCTGGTCGGCGCACGGGCGCAAAACTGGTTGCGGCAGGAAAAATCCTACCGCGCCTTTGGCAACGAACTTGGCCGCGATGCCAGCCCGCTAGAGGCGGCGTTGGACCGCTTTGTTGACCTGAAGAAAGATTTTCAGGGCAAAGAGGCGATGTTGGCCATCGGCGTTCGGTCCAAATGCTGCACCTTGCTGATCGACGGGCCGTCTGACACCGACCCATGGGGCAAAGAGGCGCTGCTGCTGAACGGCGAAAAGATTGGCCGTCTGACCTCGGGCGGGTATTCGGTGGCCTTTGGCAAGCAAATCGGCATGGGCTATGTGCGCCCCGATCTGGCCGAAGTGGGCACCCAGCTTAAGGTGCGCATCAACCGCGAGTTGTGGGACGCCGTGGTGGTGGAAGACAGCCCGTTTGACCCGTCAAACGCGCGCATCCGTATCGACGGCTAAGCGATTGGGCCGCAGGCGTGATCCTGCGGCCTTTTAACCCACGGGGGCCGCGAATTCATCCCAAGCGGCCAAAGCGTGGGCCGCATACATCAGCGCAGGCCCGCCGCCCATTTGCACGCACATGGCCAAGGTGGCCCCCAGTTCTTCGCGGGTGGCACCTGCTTTGACCAGTGCCTCGATATGCAGGTTGATGCAGGGCGTGCAGCGTTGGGTCACGGCGATGGCCAGCGCTATGAACTCGCGCGATTTTTTATCCAGCGTGCCATCGGTCATGGCCCCCAAGGACAGGGCTGCAAAGCCCTTGGCGGTTTCGGGGTTAAGCTTGTGCAACAGGCGCAATTCGGCGCGCAGGTCGGCGGTATCGGATTTGTGGGTCATGGCGGCTCCTTTGGTGCAAGGATGTCCGCAGGCGGCAGCTTGCGCGATGATGCAGATCAAACACATTCACAATTCATGATGTAACAAAATCCCCCAAAAAACCTTTGACGAATCGCTGTGTCTTCTCTTATGACACCGATGACATGACACCGGTGTCATAAACCGGTCGTGTCAGGTGCCTTGGCACCAAGGGGGGGGAATGGCGACGATTTACGATGTCGCCCGCATTGCGGGCGTCTCGCCCAAAACGGTCAGCCGTGTGCTGAACGGCGATGCGCCCGTGGGCAAAGCCACGCGCGAAGCGGTGGAATTGGCCATTGCCCAACTGGATTATGTGCCTTCGAACGCAGCGCGGATGATGCGCAGCCAGCGGTCGGGGCTGATCGGGTTGATCACCGGCGCTATCTCGATGTCGCCCGAACCCACGCAACCGGCAGGCTTGCCCGAACTGTTCATCGTGCAGGGCATCCAGAAATCGCTGGCCAATTCCGGCATGACGCTGATGATCGCTGACACCGGCGGTGTGGTGGAAAAAGCGGCACCCTTGATCGACACCTTTCTGCGCCACCGTGTGGAAGGGCTGATCTATGTGGCCGAATACCACCAGAAAGTCGCCCTGCCTGTGATCTCGGACGGCACGCCGATGATCTTGGCCAATTGCTTTGACGATCGCGGCACGCCCGCGATCCTGCCCGATGACTGGCGCGGCCAGCATGATCTGGTGGCGCGCCTGATCACCGCAGGGCATCGCCGCATCGGCTATCTGACCCTGCGCCCCGAAATCGCTGCAGGCCCCTTGCGGCTGGATGGCTACCGCGCCGCGCTTCAGGCGGGTGGCATCACCTATGACACGGCCTTGGTCGAGAATTGCGATCTTGAGGGGCGTGACGGCGAAACCCAACTGCTGTGGGAGGCGATTGACCGTATGCTGCGCCTGTCCTCGCCGCCGACCGTCTTTTGCTGCGGCAATGACAAGATGGCGCTGCGGGTTTACGGCATTTTGCGCTCGATGGGCCGCAAGGTGCCGACCGAGGTGTCGGTGGCAGGTTATGACAATTACCGCGTCATTGCCGAAACCCTGTATCCACCGCTGACCACGGTGGATCTCCCCTATACCGCCATGGGCGTGCGCGCAGCGCAGCGGCTGATGGCGATGATTTCCGGGGAAACCCGGGAAGAGAAAGGCCCCACGCTGGTTGCGGGGCCCGTCTACTGGCGGGATTCAGTCACAGAACTGCGGCCCGCCAACGTGTCTTTGTTGAAATCCGTCAGAGAGGAGTGACGAAATGAAGCATCTTAAGTGGTCCGTCGCGACCGTTGCGTTGATTGGCTGGGGCTCGCTGGCCTCGGCTACCGAAACCCTGTCCATGTGGTACCATGGCGCAGGCAATGAAGTTGAAATGAAGCTTATCAGCCAGGTCATCGCTGATTTTAACGACAGCCAGACCGACTATGCGGTGGAGTTGCAAAGCTTCCCGCAAGCGGCCTATAACGACTCGGTCACTGCCGGCGCCTTGGCGGGCAATCTGCCCGACATTCTGGACGTTGACGGCCCGAACATGCCCAACTGGGCTTGGGCTGGCTATATGCAGCCGCTGACGATCGACGAAAGCAAGATCGCCACCTTCCTGCCCGGCACCAAGGGCATGTACAACGGCAAGCTCTACTCGATCGGCCTGTGGGATGCTGCCATCTCGCTGGTGACACGCAAGTCGACGCTGGAAGCGCTGGCCCTGCGTACCCCCACACTGGAACAGCCTTGGACCGGCGAAGAATTTGAAGCGGCCCTGAAAGCTGCCAAGGATTCGGGCAAGTACAAATATGCGCTGGATCTGGGCATGGCTTGGAAAGGCGAATGGTATCCCTACGCCTTCTCGCCCTTCCTGCAATCCTTCGGTGGCGATATTGTGGATCGCACCACCTATGCCAGTGCTGAAGGCGCTTTGAACGGCGATGCCGCTCAGGCATGGGGCAAATGGTGGCAGCACCTGTTCACCGACGGGTATGCGCAAGCTGACCAAGACGGGGCAGACCGTGACAACGGGTTTGGCACCGGCGAATACGCCTTCTCGTGGAACGGCAACTGGGCCGCTTTGGGCGCTTTGAAAGCCTATGACGACACCCTCTTCCTGCCCGCGCCTGACTTTGGCAAAGGCCCGAAAATCGGTGCCGCTTCGTGGCAGTTTGGCGTTTCGGCCAAGTCGGCCCATCCGGAAGGGGCAGCCAAGTTCATCGAGTTCGCTCTGCAAGACAAGTATCTGGCAGACTTCTCGAATGG
>JBAXLX010000246.1:0-5378 GCA_037134595.1 Pseudomonadota bacterium | reverse complement strand
TTCGGTGAGGCCGTATCTAGGCAAACTCACAAATACCCGCAAGAGAAAAAAACACCTCTCGTCGCATTTTCTTCGTAAAACCTGATTTTTCTGTGAAATCTTAGGGTTGGCGGAATTTTTACCAAGCGGTCAGGGGTTTCCGCGCAAGATAATTTCGCGGGCATCTGGCGAATGCGGCGGGAATCAGGGACGCGCCGTGCTGCGCAACGCCAAGCGGGCTGCGCGCAGGGTCAGAAGGGCCAAAAGAATCCCCGCATAGGTCAGAACTTCACCCGTGTAGACCTTACCGACCATCATAAAGTGAAAGACCGCCAGAATCGTCGCCGGATAGGCCAGCTTATGCAGCCGGTTCCAGACCTTCGGCCCCAAGGTGCGGATCGAGCGGTTGTTCGACGTGATTGCCAGAGGCACCAGCAAGAGCAACGACGACATCCCCACCATGATATACCAGCGTTTCACCAAATCGGGCAGAATCTGTCCCCAGCGCAGGCCCATGTCGATGGTCAGCCAAGCCGCAAAGTGCAGGCAAACATAGGCAAAGGCCACCAAGCCCAATTGGCGGCGGAACCGCATAAGGTTTAAGCCGATCCAGCGCAGGGGCGTGACGCATAGGGTGGCGATGAGCAGACGCAGCGCCCACAGGCCCAATCCCCACTCAATCGCTCTGACCGGATCGATGCCGATCCGGCCTGCGAGGGTTTGATAGATGATCCAAAGCGCAGGCAGCGCGCCCAGCACATAGACGGCCCATGGGGGCACATAGCGCAGGGCGCTGTTGACGCGGGTCAGCATCAGTAGTCGGCCGCCATATCCATGCCGGCGTACAGGCTGGCGACTTGCTCGCCATAGCCATTGAACATCAGCGTGTCTTGCCGCCCAGCCAAGATGCCCGCCCCGATGCGGCGCTCTGAGGCTTGGCTCCACCTTGGGTGATCGACCTGCGGGTTCACGTTGGCATAAAAGCCGTATTCCTGTGGCGCGATCTGGTTCCATGTACACAGCGGCTGCGTATCGGTCAGCGTGATGCGCACAATGGCCTTGATGTTCTTGAAGCCATATTTCCACGGCACCACCAGCCGGATCGGCGCGCCGTTCTGGTTGGGCAGGGGCTGGCCATAAAGGCCGGTGGCGATCAGCGTCAGGGGATGCATCGCCTCGTCCAAGCGCAACCCTTCGACATAGGGCCAATCCAGCGTGCCCATCTTTTGCCCGGGCATTTCTTCTGGCCGCAGCAGGGTTTCAAAGCCGACATATTTCGCCCCTGCCTGCACGCCAAGCTTGTCGAGCAGCGCCGAAAGCTGGAAGCCCTGCCACGGGATGATCATCGACCACGCCTCAACGCAGCGGAAACGGTAGATGCGTTCTTCGATCGGCATGCCGCTGATCAGATCGCCCAAATCATAGCTGCCGGGTTTGTCGACCATGCCGTCAACCTTGACCGTCCAAGGCTTGGTCTGCAGCATGCCGGCATTGGCGGCGGGGTCTTCCTTGCCCATCCCGAATTCGTAGTAGTTGTTGTAGCCCGAGATTTCTTCCAGCGTGTTGGGGGCATCATCGGTGGAATAGGGGCTTTTGCCCAAAGCCGGAGAGGCCAAAAGCGCAGCCCCCCCCGCCATGATCTGTCGGCGATTGAGAAACATTGCCTGCGGCGTTACGTCCGACCAACGCAAGGTGGGCTTATAGGTCATGTCCGGCTCCTGTCTTGTTCAAGCTGTAGCATGCACCAAAACACCGAAAAGACAAAATCATCCTGTCTCACACCTGCGTCAGCGGGCTGAAACATTCCTTGCTCCAGTTCAGTGCCGCGCTTTAAGACCGGTGCCCTTAAGCAGCCATGTCAGGATCGGCATGGTCAGCAAGGTGCTGGCCACAGCCATCAGCAGCAATGCCGTAAAGGTCGCGGCTGAAATGATGCCCTTTTCCAGCAGGATATTGGCGAAGATGATCATGATCAGCGCTTTGGTCTGCAACAGCCAGCCGATGGCCCATGTGTCGGCAGGTCGCCAGCCCAAGATGCGGCCCGCGATGTGAACGCCGATCAGTTTACCCCCCACCGCCGCCAGCAGCAAACCACCTGCCGCAACAAATACCATCGGACCACCCAAGTCCCAATTGGTGCGCAGACCGGTGGACAGGAAATAAACCGGCATCAATGCCACCAGAACGGCGGCGTGAAAATCATCGACTTTCTTATGGTCAAACCACTTCGCCTCTAGCACCGCCCCGGACAAAAATGCGCCCACCATAAAGTGCAGCCCGCACCAATCGGCAATAAAGGCATTGGCGGCCAACCAAATCAGCCCGACATACCAACGATCCGCCTCGCGCAAACGCGGCACCAGCCAGCGCATGCCAGCGGCTGCCATCGGGAAAAGCACAAAATAGCCCAGTTGCAATCCCATACGGTGCCAATCCAGCAAGATCAGCGCCATGACACCCCAGATGGCGACATCGTCCAAACTGGCGTAGCGCAGGATGCGCTGGCCCAAAGGTTGGCGCAGCAGGCCCAGTTGGCCCAAAAACAGCAATAAAATTGGCAAGGCGGTGACGGCACAGGCCATGCCGATGCCAAGCACCGTTTGCCACATCTGCCCCTTATCTCCCACCCATCCGGGGGTTTGCACCAAACCCCAAGCGACGAGTGACCCCAGAACCAAAGGCACCACCAAGGCAAACCCCGCCGCCAAAGTCGTTTCGCGCCGCTTGTTCCAAGCATCGGTCACGTCCAGCTCAAGGCCAGCCACGAAGACAAACAAGATCACCGCCCATTGGGCAACGGCATTGATGCCCGCAATCACTTCGACCCTAAAAAGACCGTGATAGATATCGGGTGACCAAGCGCCCAAAACACCCGGGCCCAACAAAACGCCCGTGATAATCTGTACCACAACCAAGGGCAAAATAACCGTGCCGCCCAAAGCACGCCATACAGCCCAAGGCAGGCAGAAAATAACGAACATCGCCAAAAGAAAATTTTCGCTGATCGACATTTGTGAATCACCCCATGTGCGCGGGCACGCTATGAGAACGCGCGCCAAACTTATAGGGTCTTAACCAATCTGGCGTTAATATTTTCAGATGACCTCATTTCTGCGGCAGATCTTTTTACGCAGCAAAAAGCCCGCCCACTGGAACCAATGGGCGGGCTTGTTCGCTTTAAGGCTTCAGATTACATCGGCGGCAGGATGACGCTGTCGATCACGTGGATCACGCCATTGGTCGCTTCGATATCGGCGGTCGAGATGACGGCACCGTTCACTTTGGCACCACCGTCCAGCGTGATGGTCACTTCGGCACCATTCACGGTCGCAGCCTTCATACCTTCGGTCAGGTCGGTGGACATCACTTTACCAGCGATCACGTGGTAGGTGAGGATCGCCACCAGCTTGTCCTTGTTTTCGGGCTTGAGCAGGTCTTCGACGGTACCTGCCGGCAAAGCGGCGAAGGCGGCGTCCGTCGGGGCGAAGACGGTGAAGGGGCCGGGGCCTTTGAGCGTGTCAACCAAGCCGGCAGCGGTCAAGGCAGCGGCGAGCGTGGTGAAGTTGCCAGCGGCAACGGCGGTGTCAACAATGTCCTTGTCGGCGGCAAAGGCCGGAACAGACAGGAACGAGGCGGCGACGGTCAGGGCAAGGAAAGTTCTGCGGATCATTTGATAATCTCCAAGAAGGTTTGCCACACTAGGCCAACTATAGACGTAGCCAACCAAGCTTTGGTTCACTATAAAATTTGCGTGAGAGGGGCTTGAAACGCCTTTAAAGTTAACACCCCCCTCTTTCTGACCCGAGCGATCACAAATAGTTGAACAGCCAAAATTGATCCACCGCAAAAACGGGGCGCAAGCCCCGCTTTGCTTAGTGCACCACCGCCGAGGCAGGCCGTTCGCGTTTGGTCGCCAGAATGCGGTCGCCCACGATCAGCCCGTCAGGGCTGGCCGAGATGGACACCGTCGTGCCATCCAACACATCCCCCGCCAGCAGCATCTGCGCCAACTGGTCTTGCAGGTTGCGCTGGATCACCCGCTTCAACGGCCGCGCGCCGTACACCGGATCATAGCCTTCGTCAGCCAGCCACGCCTTTGCGGCACCGTCCAGTTCCAGCGTGATCTTGCGACCGGCCAGCCTTGCTTGCAGCTTGCGCAGCTGGATTTCGACAATGGCACCCATATCGTCGCGGGCCAGACGTTCGAAGATGATCGTCTCGTCCAGACGGTTCAGGAATTCGGGGCGGAAATGGGCGCGCACGGCCTCCATCACCTCGGCCCGCGCATGGGTCGGGTCGGCCCCTTCGGGCAACTGGCTGAGCGCATAGGCCCCAAGGTTAGAGGTTAAGATGATCAGCGTCTGCTTGAAATCCACCGTGCGGCCCTGACCATCGGTCAGCACCCCGTCGTCCAGCACCTGCAACAGCACGTTGAACACATCGGGATGGGCCTTTTCGACCTCGTCAAACAGCACGACCTGATAGGGCCTGCGCCGCACGGCTTCGGTCAAAACCCCGCCCTCGTCATAGCCCACATACCCCGGAGGCGCGCCGATCAAGCGGCTGACCGCGTGCTTTTCCATGAATTCGCTCATGTCGATGCGCACCATCGCACTGTCATCGTCAAACAGATACTCGGCCAAGGCCTTGGTCAGTTCGGACTTGCCCACACCGGTTGGCCCAAGGAACAAGAACGACCCCAAAGGCCGCCCTTCATCGTTCAACCCCGCCCGCGCGCGGCGCACGGCATTGGCCACGGCGGTGACGGCAGCGCGCTGGCCCACGACCCGTTCGCCCAGCTTGTCTTCCATCGCCAGCAGCTTTTCCCGCTCGCCCTCCAGCATCCGCGAGACGGGAATTCCCGTCCAGCGTTCGACGACTTCGGCGATCTGCTCGGGCCGCACCGCTTCTGATACCAGCGCCAAGCCTTCGCGGGCTTCGGCTTCGATCAACTGCTTTTCCAGCGCCGGAAGGGTGCCGTATTGCAATTCGCCCGCCTTGGCGAAATCGCCATCGCGCTTGGCCACTTCCAATTCGGCGCGGCCACGATCCAGCCGTTCTTTCAGATCACGCGCCTTTTCAAGGCTATCGCGTTCCATCTGCCATTTGGCCGTCATGCCCGCCGATTGCTGCAACAGATCAGACAGTTCTTTTTCCAACCGCTCCAGCCGATCTTTGCTGGCGGCATCGTCTTCTTTCTTCAAGGCTTCAGCTTCGATCTGCAATTGCAGGATCTGGCGATCAAGGGCGTCAAGCTCTTCGGGCTTGGAATCCACCTCCATCCGCAGGCGTCTATTAATAGTTTATCGGAAACCTTTGCTTTGTCGGCTACATTCAGAGCGAGGTATGGATTTACATCCTTAATAAAACCAGAAACAACTTCAACGAGTGCAACTCCA
>JBAXLX010000245.1:0-5389 GCA_037134595.1 Pseudomonadota bacterium | reverse complement strand
GCCCCAGCCAGTGCAGCCCGCCTGCCGCCACTCGTCATAATCCAGCGCATTGCCGCGGGTGTAGATCTGCGCGTTGATGGAAGACCCGCCGCCGATCACTTTGGCCTGAGTGTAGCGGATCACCATATCTTTCATGTGGCGCTGCGGGGTGGTGTGCCAGCCCCAAGATCCGATGCCCTTGGTCATCTTCGCAAAGCCTGCGGGCAGGTGGTAAAAGGGATGACGGTCGCGCCCGCCTGCCTCGAGCAGCAAAACGCGGCGGTTGGGGTCTTCGGTCAGGCGTGCGGCCAGAACTGATCCTGCCGAGCCGCCACCGATGATAATCGTGTCATAGTCCATGTCACAACCTGCTGATTGAAAGCCCGCCGTCCACCGGCAGGACGGCCCCATTGGCAAATGCCATCTGCCCCAGCGCCAAGGGCACCGCGACAGACCCGATATCGGCAGGCTGGCCCCAGCGTGCGGCGGGCACCAACCCCTCGGCAATGCGGGCAGAGTATGTATCATGCACCCCCGCCGTCATCGCCGTGTCAATAATCCCCGGCCGCAGGTCAAACACGCCCACGCCGTGCGGCGCCATGCGCACGGCAAAAAGCTGCGCCATGGTGGCGGCGGCGGATTTCGACAGGCAGTATTCCGCCCGCTCGACCGAGATCATCTGCGCGCTGACCGAGGTGACAAACAGCATCGAGCGGTAGTGCGCTGAGGGCACGGCCAACATCCGCCGCGCCACCTCTTGCGCCAGAAAAAACGCGCTGCGCAGGTTGATGCCCATGACATGGTCAAAGCTGTCTGCCGTGATGTTCAGCATATCGCCGCGCTGCCTTGCCGGAACCCCTGCGTTCGACACAAAGCAGGTCACATCGCCCACAGCATCCAGCAAGGCGGTTGGATCACCGCCCAAAAGATCATGCCGCAGATACCGCGCAGCGGGCAAAATGCCCAAGGCCGATTGCACAGCGGGCGCATCCGCTTCCAATTCCGCCGCCATCACCACCGCAAAGCCCGCAGCCGACAAGGCTTGGGCAATGCCCAGCCCGATGCCCTGCTGCCCGCCGGTGATAAGCGCCGTTTTCATCCCAACACCCCCGCAATATGCGCCCCTGCCCGCAGCGCCAAAGCGGCGATGGTCAGGCTGGGATTGACCGCCGCCGAAGTGGGCAAGACCGAGGCATCGACGATATACAGATTGTCCAGATCATGCGCCTTCAGGTTCACATCCACGACCGAGGCTTTCGGGTCGGCCCCCATGCGCGCCGTGCCGCACTGGTGGCTGGGGGTCTTTTTCTCGAAGGTCTTTGACATCACAATGGGCCAGCCCGCCTTGCGCAAAGCGGCTTTCAGCTTGGCGGTCAAAAACTGATGCGCGCCGAAATTGCTGCGCTGCCAGTGCAGCACGATCTTGCCGTCTTTCACCAAAACGCGGCTGTCAGGGTTGGGCAGGTCTTCCGACATGGTCATCAAATGCATGGAATGTTCGGCCACATAGCCTGCCAACCACAGCGGCCACCCCGTCTCGGCTGCCAGAATATCGCCCGTCACCTTGCCCAGCATTTGCACATTGCCCAAGGGTCGGTTGCCCGGCCCGCCCTGCAGATACCAATCGTTGAACTGGATGGTCTTTTCATACACGGCGGTGTTGCGGCGAAACGGGCTAAAGGCCAAAACGGCCGAGATATTGTGGTTCATAAAGTTGCGCCCGACCTGATCCGAGCTGTTGGCCAAGCCCGCCGGATGATCCGCATTGGCCGAGGTGAGCAGCATCGCCGCCGACTTCACCGCGCCCATGCACAGGCAAATCACCGGCGCGGATATGCGCTGCGCCTGCCCGTTTGACATATATTCCACCGCCGTGATCTTGCGGCCTTCCGCGTGCAGGCGCGTCACTTCGGCGTTGCGCAGCAAGGTGACGTTGGGGTGTTTGAGCGCCTCGGCCAGCCCGCAGGTTTCGGCATCCATCTTCCCGCCGCGTGTGTTGGGAAAGCCGTCAAAGGTTTGCGGGCCACCTTCCAGCCATTTGTCGATATCCACTCCAAGCGGTACTGGCCCCACTTTCAGCCCTTGCGCCTTTAAGCGCGCGGCAAGGTCGGCCACCACGGGTTCATCGGGCACTGGGGGAAAGGGATAGGGCGCAGAATGCGGCGGTTCGGTCGGGTCATAGCCCAAAGCCCCATGCGCTTGGTACAACACCTCGGCCTTGGTATACCACGGCTCCACCGCGTCATAAGACAGCGGCCAGCCGGGGGTTTTGCCTTCGACATGTTGCAGGGGTTCGAAATCTTGCGCACGGTAGCGCAGCAAAACCGCGCCGTAAAACTTGGTATTGCCGCCGGGGTAATAGTAATTGCCCGGATGAAACGGCTTGCCCGCCTGATCCAGCCATGTCTCCTGCGACCGGAAATACCCGCCAAAAATCGCCGCCCCATCGCGGGCCTGCGGCGAGTCGAGCAGCCAATCGCCCTTTTCCAAGATCAAAATCTCTTTACCCGAGGGCGCCAACGCCGCCGCCAAACTGGCCCCGCCCATGCCCGACCCGATGATGATGATCTCTGGCTGTGTCATTTAGCGATCTACTTTCATACTTGCCCAAATATCCCACGGGGGTGCGGGGGTGTGAAACCCCCGCTTGCCACGCTGGCCTTAATCCTTGCCAAAGACCGGCTTGCGCTTGGCCCGAAACGCCGCCACGCCTTCGGCTTTATCCGCACTCGCCGCCGTCATGCCCGCGCCCAAAGCCTCGATCATCGCAGCGCGGTCTTCGCCCACTGCGGCGTGGATCATAAACTTGGCCACCTCGGTCGCATAGGGAGAGGTGGCGCGCAAGCGGTCGGCGATCTCTAACGCGGCAGCACTTGGGTCGTCAGAGACTTCGGCGGCAAAGCCCAAGGTCAGGCAACGATCCGCCCCCAAGACCCGCCCAAACAGCGCCATTTCCTTTACCACCGCCTCGGGCAGCAACCGCGCGAGGCGCTGAGACCCTGACCAGCCCGGCACGATGCCCACGCTGGTTTCCGGCAAGGCGATCTTCGCCCCGCGCCCCATCACGCGGATATCGCAAGCCGCCGCCAGTTCCAGCCCGCCGCCATAGGCGGGGCCTTCCAGCACGGCGATCGTGGGTTTGCACAAGCGCGCCAACCGATCAAACACCCGATGCCCGCCGCGCACCCAGTGGCGGGCGAAATCGGCGGGGGATAGGTCGGCCCAAGCGGTGATATCTGCGCCGGTGCAAAAGGCCTTTGGCCCTGTGGCCGTCAGCAGAACAGCCAGCACTTGGCCGTTGCTTTCGACGGTATCGCAATGGGCCATGATCTGGTCCAGCATCACAGGTGTTAGCGCGTTCAGCTTGGCGGGGTTGTCCAGCCGCATTTCGGCGATGGGGCCATCCATCAACAGGTGAACGCTGCTCATAGCGGCAACGCCATTGCATCGGGTGACAGCAGGTCAAGCGGCAGCACCGTGGCATTCTCGGCCACCCGCACCCTGCCCTGCGAGGCCGCGACGATGTCACGCGCGGGGTCGATGCCGGGCATCAGTTCGCTGGCCACCAAACCCTGTGCCGTCAGGCGGATCACGCAGCGTTCGGTGACATAGAGCACCTCTTGCCCCTGCGCCCGCGCCCTTGCACCGGAAAAGGTGACATGTTCCACCCGTTCGACCATTTTGGTGAACTTGCCCGGCTTTGTCACGCGCAGGCCGCTGACGTCTAGGGCAATCTCGGCCCCCGCCTCGAACCAGCCGGAAAAGACGATCTTCTTGGCATGGGCGGTGATGTCGACAAACCCGCCACAGCCCGCCGTCAGATAGGGCTTTTTGCCCAGTTTCGAGACGTTGACATTGCCCTCAACATCCACCTCCAGAAACGACAAAAAGGTCATGTCAAAGCCGCCACCTTGAAAATAGGTGAACTGGTTGGGCGAGGGCATATAGCCATCGGCATTGCTGGCACAGCCAAAGGCAAAGCCGGTCAGGGGCATACCGCCCACGGCCCCTTGCTCGATGGCCCAAGTTACCGCCTGCGGCGCACCCGCCTCCAGGAGAATCCGTGGCACAAGGGCCGAGATGCCAAAGCCCAAATTCGCCGTCATGCCGCGCCGCAGCTCCATCGCGGCGCGGCGGGCGATGACCTTTTCCACGCCATGTTCGGCCAGATCGAAACTGGCCCAAGGGCGAATAACCTCGCCGGAAATGGCCGGATCATAGGGGGTTTCGGTGGTTTGCTTTTGATCCGGGTCTAGCACGATCAGATCGACCAGATGGCCGGGCACGCGCACATCATGCGGGCGCAGGCTGCCTGCGGCGGTCAGGCGTTTGACTTGGGCAATCACCAAGCCGCCGTGGTTGCGCGTGGCAATGGCCTGATCCAAGCCGCCCAGATAAGCGCCTTCGTGCTCATAGGTCAGATTGCCGCGCTCGTCGGCGGTGGTGGCGCGCAAGATGCAGACATCGGGGATGATATTGGGAAAATGCAACCACGTCTCGCCGCCAAATTCCACGCGCTGAACAATGGGCGCGGCGGCTGCTTTGGCGTTCATGGCACAGCCTTGCAGGGTGGGGTCAACAAAGGTTTGCAATCCCACCTTAGTCAGCACACCCGCCTTACGCGCCGCCACATCGCGGTGCATGTCAAACAAAATGCCCGAAGGCACGTTATAAGCGGGGATGCGGTCTTCGCTGACCATTTTCCAAATCTCGGGCATGGGCAGATTTGACGAGCCTGACGGATACGACCCCCCGATCACCCGCGCCAGCAACCCATCCTGCGCGATGTGGTCAACGCCCTTCACGCCGTACATATCCCCCGCCGCAATCGGATGCAGCGTGGTGATGCCGCGCGGATGGCCTTCGGCGCGAAAGCGCGCACCCAAGGCTTCCAGCACCTTATCGGGGCAGCCCAACGCACTGGACGACGACACCGTCACAACCGCCCCATCCTTGATGCGGCCCACCGCCTCTGCCGCTGAAACCAGTTTTCCCATGACCCCCCGCAGGCATTTTTAGACCGTTCCATAAAATTTATTGGAACGGTCCAAATTCCGCAAGGTCTTTTTGCACCGATTTATCAGCGGTGGCACCAGATGCCCCCCTTGCTTCGACTCAGCGCCTATAGGACAAGTTCGCATGGCCCAAATCACCCTCTCTGCACCGCGCTTGACGCGGGTTGTGCCGCTGATTGTGGCGGTGGCCTTGCTGATGGAGAATATCGACGCTTCGGTCCTGTCCACCTCGCTTCCGGCGATGGCGGTTGATCTGGCAACCGACCCTATTCATCTGAAACTGGTGCTGACATCCTATCTTTTGGCGCTGGCGGTGTTTATTCCGGCCTCGGGCTGGGCGGCGGACAGGTTCGGCGCGCGCACCATTTTTCGCGCGGCGATTGTGGTTTTTGCTT
>JBAXLX010000244.1:0-5416 GCA_037134595.1 Pseudomonadota bacterium | reverse complement strand
TGCCGTGCCGCTGCCTGCGGATGAGGGCCAGACGCACGGCCACGGCAGCGTCATCGCCGCATTCCTGTCCGCGCTAGAGGCGCACCAAGAGCCCGAGACGGTGGGCCATGACAATATCAAAAGCCTCGCCATGGTGTTCGGCGCGGTCGAAAGTGCCCAAACACGGGCCAGAGTGGAGATCGTGATTTGACACAGCACCGAGCAAACCCGGCCAAAGCCATCCGGATCGGGACAATGATCCGCGCCAGCGAAGGTCAGGCGGTCCAAAACATCGCAGCCATCGCCGATCTGGGGTTCGAAAGTTTTGAGCCCTTCTTTTGGCAGACCACCAATGGCCAGAACCTTGCGGACTTGGGCAAACGCTGCCGCGAGGCGATAGGGGACCGCGACATCACCCTCTCGACCTTGGGCATGTTTGGCAATCCTTTGGAAGAGCAGCCGATGGATCTGCAAACCCTGCAAGGCTGGAAAGACTGCATCGACAATGCCCATCATTTCGGGGCGACCTGTGTGGCAGGCTTTACCGGCCGCCTGCGCGGCAAACCCTTGACAGACAGCCTGCCCCGTTACCGGCAGGTTTGGTCCGATTTGGCCAAACGCGCAGCGGACAAAGGCCTGAAGATTGCCTTTGAAAACTGTGCCATGGATGGGAACTGGGCCACTGGGGACTGGAACATCGCGCATAATCCCGACGCTTGGGAGCGGATGTTCAACGAAACCCCCGACGACAACATAGGTCTGGAATGGGAACCTTGTCACCAGATGGTCTATCTGATCGACCCGATCCCGCAAATCCGCAAATGGGCTCATAAGTTTTTTCACGTCCACGGCAAGGACGCCACGATCCGTTGGGACGTGATCAAAGAGCATGGGATATTCGGGCAAGAAAAGTTTGTTTTCATGCGCACCCCCGGTTTTGGCGACAGCAACTGGACCGACATCATCTCGCAACTGCGCTTGGCCGGTTGGTCAGGATCAATCGACATCGAAGGCTGGCACGACCCAGTCTACCGCGATGCCCTTGAAATGACGGGTCAGGCCCATGCTTTGGCCCATCTAAAGGCTGCCCGGGGAGGCGATTACATCCAGAACCCGGTCTGAAAACGACGGCAAGATCCCGCAAAAAAAGGGACGGCCGAAGTGAGAAAAAGTCAACCGCCGGTGCAACCGGCTCATTGGGAGGAATGAGACAATGCTATTTTCTAAACGTTTGCTCTTGGCCAGCGCGGCCGTGTTTGCCGCCTGTGCCGTAACGGGGGCGCAGGCTGAAGTTCTGCGCGATCAATGGTGCAAAGATGTTCACATCCGCTTCTTTGTGGGCGGCGCGGAAGGCGATGGGTTCGGCACGATCGTGTACAATGGCGCCAAGCAGGCCCAGCATGACACCGGCGCGCAAGTTGACTTTGTCTTTTCGGGATGGTCCTCGGAAAAGATGGTGCAGCAACTGCGCGAAGCGGTGGCCTCTGCGCCCGACGGCATTGCGATGATGGGCCATCCGGGTCCGGATTCCATCATGCCCTTGGCGGAAGAAGCCTCTAAGGCGGGCATTTTGATGATGTATCAAAACGTCGATGTGCCCACTGTGCGCGCTAAGTTCGGCGGCGGCTATGTCGGGGCCAATCTGGCACCGCAGGGCGAGGCTTTGGGCAATGAAGCGGTGCGCAAGTTCGGTCTGGGCAGCGGCGACAAGGCCATTGTGATCGCCGACTGGAGCCAGGAAAACCGGGTGATCCGCGAACTTGGCACGGTAAAGGCCTTGGAGGCTGCGGGCCTGACTGTCATCAAACTGACCACCACGCCTGAAATGGCTGGTGACCCGAACCTTGCAATTCCCGTCGTTTCAGCTGGCCTGCTGGCCAATCCGGATGTGAAGCTGATCGCCTATCCGGGCGGCCAGATGCTGGGCAACGCGCCGACCTATATGGAAGCGGCTGGCAAGAAGCCCGGCGAGATCATCAACATCGGGTTCGACACCAGCCCACAGATTGTAGACGCCTTCGCCAAGGATTGGGTGCAGCTAACCTCGGACCAGCAGCCCTTCTTGCAGGGCTATGTGCCGATCTTGAGCCTGTGTCAGCAAAAGGTCTACGGTCTGGGCGCTATGAACGTCGACACCGGGGCTGGCTTTGTGAACAAAGACAACATCGGTGCCGTGGCCGATCTGGCCATCGAGGGCCTGCGCTGATCAAAAAAGGCACCTGCAGGGCAGAGGCGGCTTTGGCCGCCTCTGCCAAGACCCCTTGCGCTACAGGAGCAAACCTTGTCGGACAGGTTGATTGAGTTAAAAGAGGTCAAGAAATCCTATGGCAATGTGTTTGCTGTGGGCGGCGTGAACATGCATATTGACCGGGGTGAAGTTGTAGGCTTGCTGGGCGACAATGGCGCGGGCAAGTCAACGCTGATCAAGATATTGTCGGGCGTGGTGCGCCCAACGGCCGGTGAAATTTTGGTGCGGGGCAAACCTGTCAGCGGCTGGAACGCTGGCAAATCGCGCGACGCCGGGATCGAGACCGTGTTTCAGGACCGCGCACTTGCCGTGCAGCAAACCATTGTGCGCAACATCTTTATGGGGCGCGAAATCACCACGGTGTTAGGCATGCTCGACATCGAAAAGCAACGCTCTGAGGCCGAACGTCTGATGCGGGAAATCGGCTTTACCTCTAAGGTCTTCTCGCCGGATTCCATCGTCGGCCAGTTGTCGGGCGGCGAGCGTCAAGGGGTCGCGATCGCGCGCGCCATCTACAACAAAGCCGATCTCATCATTCTGGACGAACCCACCACCGCTTTGTCGTTGACCGAGACGGAAAAGGTCTTCCGCTTTGTGCGCAATGTGCGCGAGAGCGGGCGGTCGATCCTGTTCATCGGGCATAACATTCACCATGTCTATGACATCGCCGACCGCTTCGTCGTGATGGACCGTGGCCGCGTGGCGCTAGAGATCACCAAGGCGCGTGTCGGGAGCGCTGACAAGCTGATCGCCTTCATGGAACATATCGCCCACCCCAACGGGCCAAATCCGCTGGCCGACATTCTGGCAAGACAGGGAGCCGCCTGATGACCGAGACCTCCGATCCTCGCAACCAGTCGATCCAGCTCAGCTGGGCACGGCGTCTTGTGCTGCAAAACCGCGCCTCGATCGGGACGTTTGCGGTGTTTGTCGTGATGATGGCGCTGTTCTTTTATGGAAATCCCAAGGTCTTTTCGGATTACCGCATCTATTATTCGGTGCTGATGACCCTGCCGGTCGCCATCTTTGTTGTGGTGCCCATGGTTTTCCTTGTGACGGTGGGCGAAATTGATCTATCATTTCCGGCCGTCATGGCCTTTTCCGCATGGATTTTCGCGCTTGGGGTGCAATCTGGCTATGACCCCTTCTTGTCTGTTCTGGCGGGTTTGGCGGTGGGGATCGTGCTTGGCTGTGCCATCGGCGCGATTGTAGTCTATGGCGGGCTGTCCTCGCTTGTGGCGACGCTGGGCTTAAGCTTTCTGATCCGCGGGGCCATTTTGATTGCGACGGGGGGCAAGTCGATTGCTGTGGTCTCTTTGAAGGATACGCTGACCTATCAAACCCTGTCAGGCACGGTGGGCTCTTTTCCGGTCCAGATGATATGGGCCGTTATATTTGTCGCGCTGTCGGTGCTGCTTTACAACCGGCACAAATTCGGCGCGCGGGTGCATTGTGTGGGTGACAACCCCGACAGCGCCGCGCAGATGGGCATCGATACACGCCGCGTGCGGGTCTATACCTTTGTTTTCATGGGTTTTGGTGCGGCCTTGGCTGGCATTTTCTCGACCATGATCAATTTCACCTGGTGGCCGACGGCGGGCGATTCCTATCTTTTGCCCACCCTCGCCGCGGTTTTTGTGGGCGGCACGCCAACTTGGGGCGGCATCGGCACAATTATCGGGGGCACATTGGGCGCGGTCATCGTGTCGTTCATCCAGGTGGGCATCGTCTCGGCAGGGCTTGACGGGTTCTACGTGCAGTTCTTCAACGGTCTTATCATCATCCTGTCGCTTCTAGGCCATCGCTGGAATCAGATCAGGTATCGTTGAGGGACCCATCTTCAGGAGCAGACATGAGCGTGACAGCCATTCCGATAACGCAGCGCGACTATAGCCTCGTCGGCCCGGACAGCCGACGCGCGGTGGAGTTGGGTCTGGTCTCGGCAGAGTGGTACCATTCCGACGTGCCACGCGCGGTCATGAAGGATTTGATGCGACGGACAGACGGCCCGGCGATCCGCGACACGATCTTATGGTTGGCCTTGCTGATTGGCTCGGCTTGGGGGGGCATTTCCTTCTGGGGCAGTTGGGCCTGCGTGCCGTTCTTCTTGGTCTATGGTGTGATTTATGGCTCGTCCTGCGACAGTCGCTGGCATGAATGTGGCCATGGCACGGCGTTTCGGACGCCATGGATGAACGATGTCATTTACAACATTGCCAGTTTCATGGTGATCCGCAATCCGGTGACGTGGCGCTGGAGCCATGCGCGCCATCACACCGACACCTATATCGTCGGTCGTGATGCCGAGATTTCGTGGACGCGGCCGCCAAGCCTGATCCGGCCGATCCTTGCCTTTTTTGACGTCTTGGGTGTCGTGCGCTCAATGAAGGGGCTGATGCGGCAGGCGGCGGGCAGTCTGTCGCCCGATGAAAAAGATTATGTCCCTGCTAGTGCATGGCCCAAGGCGGTGCTGGTGGCGCGGATACACATGGTTATTTATGCCACCACCCTGATAACCGCTTTCGCCACGCAATCCTTCCTGCCACTGATGCTGATCGGTCTTCCGCGCATTTACGGCAGTTGGCACATGGTCTTGTGTGGCATTCTCCAACATGCGGGGTTGGCCGATAATGTGCTGGACCATCGGCTGAACGCGCGCACGGTCTATATGAACCCGGTCAGCCGTTACCTGTATTGGAATATGAACTACCATGTCGAGCACCACATGTTCCCGATGGTGCCCTACCACGCCTTGCCGCGCTTGCACGAGGCAATCAAGCACGACCTGCCGCCCGCCAACACCTCGATCTTGGACGCATACCGCGAGGTGGTGGCCTCGCTTCTGCGGCAGAAGGTCGATCCGGAATATGCATACCGCAAGGCCCTGCCTGCGTCAGCAAGGCCCTATAGGGCTGAATTTCACGATCTCGACATCGGAAACTGACAATCAGAACGCAGACAAGGGGAAACGGAGGCTTTGTTCCATGGCAAGATGCAGGTAGCGGAACAAGGCTGCAAACCGCCGCCAACAGTCTAGCCCAACTCGGTAACGCTCATGGGCCAGCGCCTATCACTGGTTGGGTTCTGCTTTCAGCTTTGTGACGATTGGGTAAGAGATCATCGCAGACTTCGAGAGAGACAAGGCTGAGGCCATGGCCTAGACAAATCATTCAGCGCGTTCCATGAATA
>JBAXLX010000243.1:0-5423 GCA_037134595.1 Pseudomonadota bacterium | reverse complement strand
GACTGGCCATCGACCATCGCGGCCTCTTCCAACTCGGTCGGGATGCCTGCGAACTGGTCGCGCATGATCCAGATGACGATGGGCAAGACCGACAGGGTGTAGAGCAAAATCAACCCCACCTGCGTGTCCAAAAGGGCCAATTCCTTATACAGCACCAAGAAGGGCAGGGCCAAAACCACTGGCGGCAGGATCAACTGGCTGAGGAAAAAGAACGAAATATCGGCATTCTTCATCCACAAAAACTTGTAGCTGAACCGGCTGAGCCCATAGGCCGCCAAACTGCCCAAAGCCACGGCGAGCAGCGATGAAACGCCAGAAATCACCGCCGAATTGTAAAACCGCCGCAGGAATTCGCCGCGCACGGTGGAGGGTTCAAAGATCGTGCCGGGTGACAGGCCCAAAGACTTCCAGCCCAGCCATTTCGGCGTGAAATCCCACCACGGCACAAGGCTGCCTTTCATCACATCCGGCGCCATTTTGAACGAGGTCGACATGGTCCAATAGATCGGAAACAGCGCCACGATGGCCCAAAAGATCAACAGGGCATAAATCACCACCCGCCCCGTCCACCACTTGGCGCGAAAGGTACGGTCTGCGGCGCTGTCGCGAAAGATCTGTGTGGTCATATCAGTAACTCGATTTCATATAGCGTTCGGCGGCTTTCATCAAAAGCGTCATGACCACAATGATGATCACCAGATAGACCATGGCCAGCATCGTCCCATAGCCCACATTCGATCGGTCGCGGTATTCGCGGAAGATGAAACTGGTCACCGTATCGGTCGCCCCCCCCGGCCCGCCCGAGGTGACGTTGATCACGATATCGGCCAGTTTCAGCTTAAAGATCAACCGGATCAGCACCGAGGTGATTGACACGGGCAGCATCAAGGGGAAGGTCACCTCCCAAAAGGCGCGCCAGCCGGTGGCACCGTCCACCCGTGCCGCCTCTTGCAGCTCTTTGGGAATGGCCTGAAGACCGGCCAAGATCATGATCATCATGAAGGGGATGAAGGTCCAGGCATCCATCAGCATGATGGTGGTCTTGGCGATCCACGGCGAGGAAAAGAACGACGGTTCCGCCCAGCCCAGATGTTTCATCAAATTGGCCAAGGGGCCAAAGCGGGTTTCCATCATCGACTTGCCGATCATCCACGACACGGCCACGGGCGACAGCATCAAGGGCATCAAGAACGCCACGCGGAAGAACTTGCGCCCGCGAATCTCGGCGTTCAGCATCAAGGCCAGCGCAAAGGCCACGACATATTCCGGCAAGATCGCCAGCACATACCAAACCATATTGGTCAGCGCATTCCAGTAGAAGGGATCGTGCCACATCTGCACCAAATTCGCGACCCCGTTGAACTGCCGCCCGTCCGGCGACGACAGGTTCCAGTCGGAAAAGGCGATGATCAGCCCGAAGAGCAGCGGAAAGACGGTCAGCGACACCACAAACAGCGCGGCCGGTAGGACGAACAAAATACGCTTGCCCTGCTCGCCCTTGACCAGCACCTGACCCCAGCACAGGGCGGCCGCATAAAGCACATAGGCGTAAAGCGTGGGCCGCCAGTTGGCAAAGCCAAAGTCATAGCCGCCCCAAACCTGCAGCACCTGCGCCAAAGCCACCAAGGCCAGCACCGCCGGAGCGCCCCAGATCAGTGCCAGCCCAAGGCTGCGCCGTGTCGGGCCGATGTTGTCGCTTGCCACGACATGCAGAAGGTCGCCTTCGCTCATCCAAATCCCACCCAAATTGTCTGCTGACATGTTAGCGAAGCGGGGCCTGCGTTGGAAGGGGGAAGTGTCGGTCAGACTTGACACGGGCGCGCGCAGGGAGCGTTTTTAGATTTTTGGCGCAGGGCTCGAGTGCAAGAAAAGCGCGGCGGGCGGTCAAATCCCAAAAACGTCCCGCCATCGGGCTTTTAAAGAATACCTCACCTGACAGCCCGGCCAATCCTCAAGACGTTTTATGGCCGGTTGCGGTCAAACAAAAAGCGCGCCGGTTTCCCGGCGCGCTGGTCTTGATGGGATGGATGGGCCTTTCGACCCATCCGGCCCGATCACATGCCCAAAGAGGCTTTGTACAAAGCGATCTGACCATCGCGACCGATCTGGTCGGTGATCTTCTCCCAAGCGGCGGCAATCGCATCGGCGGTTTCTTGGGCCGATTTGTAGGTGCCTGCATAGCCCTTAGCCAGTTCATCCTCGGCGACCGAGTAGTACTGGAAGATGCCGGGGATACGCGGTTCGATGGCGGCGTTCGGGTGGTTGTAGCTGTCCGCGTTCGAGCCAAGGTAGTCTTCGACGAAGGCCCGATCGTAGCCAGCTGCAGCCCACTCGTCATAGTTGAAGTGGCTGTTGCGGTAGGGCTGGAAGCCCGACGGATAAGCCGCCATCCAGAACGAGATATCCTTGCCACCAAGGTGGGCGGCTGCCGACCAAGCGGCCTTGCGCTTCTTCTCGTCTCCTGAAACGCGGTTGGTGACATAGACGCCCCAGCCCAGATAGGCCATGTTGGGGGCGAAGTTGCCGCCCTCGGGGGTTTCCCAAGCTGCAGCTGTCGGGTTGTAGACTTTCTCCGAACCCGGGTTGATCGAGAAGCCAATAACATCACCAACGACCGACGAGTCGGATGTCTTGGCGTTAGAGCCCACATCGCCCCACCAGCAGACGCTTGAACCTGTTCCAGCGAGGAACTGCTGGAACGCGGTCGTGCCGGGGTCGGCGTTGATCTGGTCGGCTGGCATATTCGGGATGTTGTCCATCACGTCTTGAATTGCCTGAACCCAACCCGGATTGTTGACCATAGGCTTCATGGTTTCCGGCTCGAACAGCCAAGCCGGATTGCCGGGGTATTTCACGTAAGCGGTCGCACGGTCTTCCAAGAAGTAGAATCCAAAGCCACCCCAGCCTTTCAGCGGGTCAAGGTAACCGATAGCGTCTTGGCCGGTCAGCGGGTCTTTTTGGCCTTTGACGGCGGCGGAATAGGCGTTCACTCCCTGCCAAGTGGTCGGTGCTTCGGCCATGCCCGAGATCGAGCCTTCGCCGAAATAGTCCTTACGGTAAGCGAAGGTGTGGCAGTCGCCGTCAATTGTGATGCGGTAAGTCTTGCCAGCCCAGGTGCCGACCGGTGCGTGCAAGTAGCTTACATAATCGTCCATTTCGATTTGTTTTGCGACCCACTCTGGCATCTCGTCGAGCAGGCCTTGACCGGCAGTATCGCCCTCGAGCGGCGCACCCATTGCGAGAATGTCGAAGTCAACGGTCCCCGTTGCAATGGATTGCTGCAGGCGCGGGTTATAGTCGGCCTGGGCCAAGTCGATCCAGTTGATCTTAGCGCCGGTGTATTTTTCCCATGAAGTCAGGAAGCCACGGAACAGAATATTGTGAAGACCGTTGTTGTTGATGCCAAAGAACGTCAGTTCAACACCGGCAAACTCACCTTCGGCCACATTGGCCTTGGTGCCGCCCAAGCACAGTTCGCCAACTTTTTGCCAATCGGCGTCAGTTGGCGACCCATTGCCCACGCCTGGGATAGCCATCAGTTGAGCACGCAGATCGTCCTGGGCCATAGCGGCTTTTGCACCAATCATGCTGCCAATCATCGACAAGGCACCAACTGACGCGGCGCCTTTCAGAACGCCACGACGAGTTAGACCCGCTTTGACGATCTTGTTGTAAAGTTCGACCTTCATTCATTCCTCCCAAAATGGCTCCGCTTTCAGCGGAAGGTTCAGGATTTGGAAAGCTGGTCTGACCCAAGCGGGGCCCGTGTTATACGCTTTGCTTTCCGCACCCTAGGGTCCAGACTCCTCCAGACTTGCGCAGAGTTTCCTGCGAGTGCGCCCACAAGTCAAGCTTCTAACATGTCAGTGCGCGAGATGATGGACAGCGCCGCAGCGCTGGGGTACCAATTTGTCAAGCTTGGCAGCCGCGCCAATCAGCATCAGACGTTCTGGAGGAAATATGGCCGAAGTCAGGATCCGCGATCTGACGAAATCTTATGGTGCGATGCAGGTCGTGCATGGGGTCAATGTCGATATTCAGGATGGTCAGTTTGTGGTGCTGGTCGGCCCGTCTGGCTGCGGCAAATCCACGCTGTTGCGGATGATTGCGGGGCTAGAGGGGGTGTCGGGCGGCACGATCTCCATTGGCGAGCGCGTGGTGAACAACCTGCCGCCAGCAGAGCGTGACATTGCGATGGTCTTTCAGAACTATGCGCTGTACCCGCACAAGACCGTGGGGGCCAATATGGGCTTTCCGCTGAAAATGGCGCGGATGAACAAGGCCGAGATTGACACCCGTGTGAACCGCGCCGCTGATATCTTGGGGCTGAAACCCTATCTTGACCGCTACCCCCGCGCTCTGTCGGGCGGTCAGCGCCAGCGTGTGGCCATGGGCCGTGCCATCGTGCGCGACCCGCAGGTGTTTTTGTTTGACGAGCCGCTGTCGAATCTGGATGCCAAGCTGCGCGTGCAGATGCGCTCGGAAATTCGCGAATTGCACCAGCGGTTGGGCACGACGACGGTTTATGTCACGCATGACCAGATCGAGGCGATGACCATGGCCGACCGCATCGTGGTGATGCGCGATGGCCGCATCAGCCAAGTCGGCGCGCCGTTGGACCTGTACGACCGGCCGATCAACACCTTTGTTGCGGGCTTTATCGGCTCGCCCTCGATGAACCTGATCGCGGGCGAGGTGGCGGGGGATCGCTTTAGGGCGGGCGGCGTTGATCTGCCGATGCCTGCGGGGTCTGGCTTTGCCCAAGGCGCCAAGCTGACCTACGGCATTCGCCCTGAACACTTGACCCTGTCTGACAGGGGGCAGCCCGTCACGGTGGTGGTGGTTGAACCCACAGGGGCCGAAATTCATCTGGTGCTGCGCGCAGGCGATGTGGAAATGACCGCCGTGGTGCGCGAACGCCAAGCCTTCCAACCCGGCCAAACCCTGCACATTTCCCCGCAGCCCGGCATGGTGCATTTGTTTGACGCAGCCGGAGACCGCATCGCATGACCCGCACAATCCTTTGTTTTGGCGATTCCAACACCCACGGCACCCGCCCCATGCCCAGCCTTGACGGGGCAGGGCGGTTTGACCACGCCGCACGCTGGCCCTCTGTCATGGGCAAGGCTTTGGGGCCAGAGTACGAGGTGATCAACGAAGGCCATCCGGGCCGCACCACCGTGCATGATGACCCGACGACGGGCGAATACCGCAACGGCATTCGCGTGCTGCCTGCGCTGTTGGAAAGCCACAAGCCGTTGGATCTGGTGATCTTGAAGCTGGGCACCAATGATTTGAAAAGCTGCTTTCACGTCAGCGCCGCCGATATCGCCTTTTTCCTTGACCGCCTTGTGCGCCTGATCCGCGCCGCAGGGGCTGGCCCCAATGGGGTAGAGCCGCAGGTGTTGGTCGTAGCCCCGCCG
>JBAXLX010000242.1:0-5427 GCA_037134595.1 Pseudomonadota bacterium | reverse complement strand
CCCAAACAGCTGTCTGGCGGCCAGCGCCAGCGCGTCGCCATGGGCCGCGCCATCGTGCGCGATCCGCAAGTGTTCTTGTTTGACGAGCCGCTGTCGAACCTGGACGCCAAGCTGCGCGTCCAGATGCGGGTCGAGATCAAAGAGCTGCACCGCCGCCTGAACACCACGATCATCTACGTCACCCATGACCAGATCGAGGCCATGACCATGGCCGACAAGATCGTCGTCATGCGCGATGGCCGCGTCGAGCAAATCGGCAAACCGCTTGATCTGTACGACCGCCCCAGCAACCAGTTTGTCGCGGGCTTTATCGGCAGCCCTGCGATGAACTTTATGACGGGCAAGGTCGCCTCACGCGATGGTCGCCAGTTTGTGCTGACCGATGCCGGCATTCATCTGCCGCTGGAAGGCACCGCGCATCCGGATGGCCATGCTGTGACCTATGGCATACGTCCCGAACACATCGCCATCGGCGAAGGCGGCATTCCGGTGGATGTGTCAGTGCTAGAGCCGACCGGGTCTGAAACCCTGATCTTCGGCCGCATGGGCGGCGTGCCGATTGACGCCGTGGTGCGCGACAGGATCGACGCCGAGCCGGGCCAAAGCCTGCCCTTCCGCATCGACCCACGCCGTGCCCATCTGTTTGATCAGGCCACGGGCCAAAGGATGTAAGGAGATATCATGGATTTTACAGGAAAACGTGTGATCCTGACCGGCGCTGGCAAAGGCATCGGGCGGGTGACGGCTGAAATTCTGCTGGCCAAAGGGGCCCATGTCATCGGCCTGACTCGCAGCGCCGACGATGTCGAAGCCCTGCTCGCCTTGGGGTGCCAAGCCATTCAGGTTGATCTTGCCGATGCCGCCGCCACCCGCGCCGCCGCCAAGGCCGCGCTGCCCGCCGACCTGTTGATCAATTGCGCAGGCACGACCGAGTTGCAGTCTTTTTTGGACACCACAGTCGAGGCCTTTGATCGCCTCATCGCCGTCAACACCCGCGCGCCCATGATCGTGGCGCAGGAATATGCCCGCGACCAGATCGCACGTGGGCGCAGGGGGGCCATTGTCAATGTCTCGTCCGTGGCGGCCTTTGTGGGCATTCCCGACCATGCGGCCTATTGCGCATCAAAATCCGGGCTGGATGGGCTGACACGCGTGATGGCCAAGGAACTGGCCCCGCAAGGCATTCGTGTGAACGGCGTACACCCGACCGTCACCCTGACCCCGATGGCCGTCAAGGCGTGGAGCGATCCTGCCAAAGCCGCCGGCATGATGAACCGCATCCCCGTGGGGCGCTTTGCCGAAAGCGCTGACATTACGGAAGTGATCCTCTTCCTGCTCTCGGATGAAGCCGCCATGGTCAATGGCATCTCGATGCCCATCGACGGCGGCTATATGATCGCCTAAGGCGCGCGCGCCGCTTTCATCTGTGCAAAAATATCCTCGGTGGTTCTGGACGCGACGGCCCAGTCTGCAACATATTGCCTTGCACTTTACAAGTTTCTATAAGAAACTTGCAAAATACAAGTGATATGCCAGATGCAATAGAGGAGCAGAGCTGATGGTTCGTGTTTTACTGACGGGTGTGACGGGATACATCGGGCAGCACTGTGCGGCAGAATTGCTGAGGCAAGGTTATGAAGTGGTTGGCACGGTCCGATCGCCTACCAAGGCCGAGGCGACCCGAACGGCGATCGCCAAAGTGGCACCGGTCGACTATTTGTCCTTTGCTCAAGCTGACCTTCTTGACGAGACGGGGTGGGATGCCGCCATGCAAGGCTGCAACTTCGTGCTGCACGTGGCGTCTCCATTCGTGCTCGCAGAACCCAAGACTGAGAACGATTTGATTGGCCCGGCCGTGGAGGGAACCAAGCGTGTGGTTTCGGCAGCGCAGCGTGCCGGAGTTAAAAGGTTGGTGCTGACCTCCTCGACCGTGGCGGTGAGTTCTGGCAGAGGCAGCGGTCTTTACGGCCCCGATGCTTGGTCCGACACGAGCGCCGCTATCGGGGCTTATGCAAAAAGCAAAACCTTGGCCGAACGGGCTGCTTGGGCGACCGTCAAGAACGCGGATATGGAACTTACCGTCATTGCCCCCGGCGCTGTCTTTGGACCCTCCCTTGGCGCTCAACTTGACGGCCAAAGCGTTGCCCTGATGACCGACATGATTGGCGGAAAGATGCCAATGATCCCTGACCTGAGTATGGGGATGATCGATGTGCGCGACGTTGCCCGTCTTCATGTTGCGGCTATGACCGCCGAGACGGCTGCAGGACGGCGATTTATTGCGGCCAGTGCCGAACCGATTGCCATGGCCACAGTAGCAAGCATCCTGCGCAAGGCAGGCTATTCCAAAGTTCCGTCGCGCCGCGCGCCGAGCTTTCTTCTTAAATTCATGGGCCTTTTTGATCGCCAAGTGCGGGGCATGCTGCCGTTTCTGGGAAAGGTCGCGTCCTATGACACCTCGGCGACCTTCCAAGTGCTGCATTGGACGCCGACCCCGATGGAAACCTCTTTGACCGACATGGCCGCCGCCATTTCCACACGCTGACCAGCATGGCTGGACTGATCAGACCCTCTCTCACCCGTCTCATAAGGATATAGCAGATGACGTACGATCTTTGGATATTGTTGGGCCTTGCCGTATGGACAGAACTTCTCACGCTGCCACCTTTGGTCGCGCGTGCAACTGTCCCCGGTGGGTTAAGGTGGATTTTCCACAATCGCGACACGGTGCTGGAAGGTGTCGCCCCTTGGGGTGATCGAGGGGTTCGAGCCCATGCCAACATGGCCGACAACTTGGCGATCTACGCCGGCGTTATCGTCATTGCCTTTGTCACGGGTGCGGCAAACGCCACAACCGCTGCCGCCGGCACAGTTCTGCTCACCGCGCGTGTCCTTCACGCGGCCGTCTACATCGCAGGCATTCCATATTTGCGCACGGCTATATTCGCCGTGGCACAACTTGCGATGCTCGTTTATGTTTGGCAAATCGTGGCCCACGCCCTGGCCCAGTAAAGATGCAAGGTGACGGTGGCACCGCTTATCAGGCGCGTTATCCGATCCTGACGCAGTCAGGACCGGAAGGACGCGACAGGCTGCGGTGCCAGCGTGAAGAAGACTGTTAGGGGAGCCGATATTTGGAAGACACCGCACAAGGGATTGATTGGCGGTCGGTATGCCCGATCAGTTCGGCCCTTGATGTGTTGGGCGACAAATGGTCGCTGCTGATCATTCGAGACCTGCTGATGCATGGCCCGCGCACCTATACCCAACTCCTCGGGTCGGGCGAGCACATTTCGACCAACATTCTCGCGACGCGCTTGAACCTGCTCGTCTCCTTGAAGCTGATCGAACGCATGGTTCCTGACGCAAAGGCACGCAACAACGCCTTCAGGGTCACCGACAGTGGTGCCGCCCTGCGACCGATTTTGGATGCCTTGGCAGGATGGGCGCAGACCTATTTAGATGAATTCCATGCAGAGATGCTCAAGATTGTCTGAATAGCTATCTTTAGGAACTCTCGGAAAGACGACGCGCCGCTTGACCTGACCATGAGCCAAAGTTGACGTCGCAAATGGGCTTACCTTTTGGCCAAAGCGCAGTTTTTGAAAACTTTTCCATGTCGCTAAATCTTTTCCCACCGGGTCCCATGTTGGCAATTTATCATGTAACCACCAAGCAAACGAAGCTGTTGTGAGCAGCAGTTGCGCTCATAAAAATGTTGCAGGTTCGGCTCGCGTTCTGATCGTCTGGCTGTAAAGTTAAGCCGCTTATCGAATACCGTCCAAGCATGAATTCAACCAGTCTCATAAAAGAACATATTGATAATGCGAAAGTAAATGAGTCCAGAAGGGCCGCGGCTTTGAAGCCTCAGGTCAAAAAGCGCGGTAAAGAAAAGCCGCGCAAAAGCTCGGTGGCGCTGGCGGGGCGTTTGCCTTCGCGCTGCGCCTCGGTCACTTCGACAGCGCCGCTGCCGCAGGCGATGGTCAGGCCGTGCAACACTTGGCCAGCCGCTCCTTCCCCCTCGGCAAGCCGCGCGCGCAGCAGTTTCAGCCGCTCCTCCCCTGCCATGGCCCAAGCGCCGGGAAAGGGTGACAGGCCGCGAATCTGGCGGTCAACGTCTGCGGCAGGGCGGGACCAGTCGATCCGCGCTTCGGCCTTGTCGATCTTGGCGGCATAGGTCACGCCCGCTTCGGGCTGGGCCACGGGGGTCAGGTCTGGCAGATGCTTCAGCGCCTGCAAGATCAGGTCTGCGCCAAGGGCTGACAGCCTGTCGTGCAAATCGGCGGTGGTTTCCTCTGCCCCGATGGGGGTTTCGTGGCGTAGCAGAACCGGTCCCGTATCTAACCCCTCTTCCATCTGCATGATGCACACGCCCGTTTGCGCATCCCCTGCCAGAATAGCCCGATGGATCGGTGCTGCCCCGCGCCAGCGTGGCAAAAGCGAGGCGTGGATGTTTAAGCAGCCAAAGGCAGGCGCGCGCAAAATCGCAGGCGGCAGGATCAGCCCATAGGCCACGACAACCGCCACATCACAGCCCAGTTGGGCAAACTCTGCCGCTTCGGCCTGACCGCGCAGCGATACCGGATGGCGCACGGGCAAGCCCAAGGCTTCGGCGCACAGCTGTACGGGGCTTTTGCGCTCGGCCTTGCCGCGTCCGGCGGGGCGGGGGGGTTGGGTGTAGACGGCCACGATGTCATGACGTGCCGCAAGGGCTGTCAGGATCGGCACCGAAAAGGCGGGCGTGCCCATGAAAACCAGTCTCATCCGCGCCTCTGCAGTTTGCCGGCTTTGGCGATCAGCATCGAGCGTTTCACCGCCGAAAGATGGTCAAAATACATCTTCCCCGCCAGATGGTCGATCTGATGCTGGGCCGAGGTCGCCCATAGCTCGACAAACTCGCGCTCTTCCAGCACCCCTTGGGCGTTCAAGAACTGCACCGTCACCGCGCGGGGGCGCTGGATCGTGGCGGAAACACCGGGCAGGTTCGGGCTTGCCTCTTCCTGCGGGCGCAGGTGGATCGAGGCGTGCAGCACGACGGGGTTCGCCATCAGCACCGCTTGCCCACGGCTTGTGGAACAATCCACCACCGCCAAGCGCAGCGGCACGCCGATTTGCACGGCGGCAAGGCCGTAGCCGGGCATCGCCTCCATCGTGTCGACCATATCGGCCCAGATGGTGCGGATGTCGGGTGTGATTTCGGCCACATCGGCGGCCACGCTGCGCAAGATTTGGTGCGGCCATGGCAGGCAGGGGCGGATCATCCCAGCACCGCAATAGCGGCGGCGCGCGCCTCGGGTGTGAGGTGATCAAGGGTGACGATCCCGTCCAGATGGTCAATCTCGTGCTGGGCGCAGATGGCGCGAAAGCCTGTCAGCTTTTGCGCTTGCAAAGAGCCGTCTGCCATTTGCCACTGTAAGACCAGCTCGC
>JBAXLX010000241.1:0-5447 GCA_037134595.1 Pseudomonadota bacterium | reverse complement strand
CCCCTCGCTGGAAGACCTCTCGCCCAAGAATTTCGCCGATCTCAAAGCCTATGGCACCGCCTGCCGCGCCAAGCTGCGCGAAGAGATGCAGATCGAATTCACCATCGAAGACGGCAAATTGTCGGTGATTGACGCGGTCAAAGTCCCCCGCTCTGCCCGCGCCGGCCTGCGCATCGCCGTGGCCTTGGCCGATGACGGCATCATCACCCAAAATGACGCCATCTTGCGTGTCGAACCGCGCAGCCTGACCGAGCTTTTGCACCCCCAAGTCGACCCGCGCGCGCCGCGCGATGTGCTGGCCAAGGGGATCGCGGCCTCTCCGGGGGCGGCAACGGGGCGAATCGTCTTTTCCTCGGCGGCAGCCCAAGCCCAAGCCGCGCGGGGCGAGGCGTGTATTCTGTGCCGCCGCGAGACAGAGCCCGAAGATATTCGCGGCATGAACTCTGCCGCTGGTGTTCTGACCGAACGCGGCGGCACCACCAGCCACGCGGCGGTAATCGCGCGCGGGTTGGGCGTGCCCTGTGTGGTGGGAGCATCGGGCCTGCGGCTGGATGCGAAAGAGAAAAAGATCACCGTGGCCGATGGCCGCGTGCTGCTGGAAGGCGACCAGATCACGGTTGACGGCACCACGGGCGAGGTTCTGGCAGGCAGCGCCGTGCTTTTGGCGGCAGCCCTCGACGATGCCTTTCGCAAGCTTTTGTCTTGGGCCGACGCCGTGCGCGACATCGGTGTGCGCGCCAATGCCGACACCCCCGCCGATGCCCTGACCGCGCGGCGCTTTGAAGCGCAAGGCATTGGCCTGTGCCGCACCGAGCATATGTTCTTTGACGCCGACCGCCTTGTGGTGATGCGCGAGATGATCTTTGCCGGCACCCCGCAAGACCGCGCCGCCGCCCTGTCGCGTCTGTTGCCGATGCAGCGCGCCGACTTTGTGCAGCTGTTCTCGATCATGCAGGGCCTGCCGGTCTGTATCCGCCTGTTTGACCCGCCGCTGCACGAATTCTTGCCCCAAAGCCGCGAGGGCCTGCGCGAGTTGGCCGAAGCCCTTGACCGCCCCCTGTCCGAAGTGATCCGCAGGGCCGAGGCTTTGTCGGAAGCAAACCCCATGCTGGGCATGCGCGGCGTGCGTTTGGGCGTGGTGCTGCCCGAAATCTACGACATGCAGGCGCGTGCGATTTTTGAAGCTGTGGTGGAAATGGCCAAGCTTGGCTTTGCTGTGGTGCCAGAAATCATGATTCCGCTGGTGTCCGCGCGGCGCGAGGTGGAACTGGTCAAGACCAACATCGACGCTGTAGCCGCCGCTGTGCGGGTCAAATCCGGCACGACTTTCGACTACAAACTGGGGGTGATGGTCGAAACCCCCCGCGCCGCCCTGCGCGCGGGCGAGATCGCCCAGCACGCGGCGTTCTTGTCCTTTGGCACCAATGACCTGACGCAGATGACCTATGGCCTATCGCGCGATGACGCGGGGCGCTTTATGTCGACCTATGTGCAACAGGGCGTTTTCCCCGAAGACCCCTTCTTGTCGCTGGATATCGACGGGGTGGGAGAGTTGCTGCACATCGGCGCAGAACGGGGCCGGCGCACGCGGGCAGACCTGACGCTGTCGATCTGCGGCGAGCATGGTGGCAATCCCGAATCTATCGATTTCTGCCGCAAAGCGGGCTTCGATTACGTCTCATGCTCGCCCTATCGGGTGCCTTTGGCGCGATTGGCGGCAGCCCATCTGGCTTTGGCGGATTTGAACGAAAACCAGAAATAACGCGCAATATCAGTGCGTTGACTATTATTGTCGATCCGGAAACGATGATTTTCCGGCGGATTTCCGCGCAAATTTGCGCGAAATCTGTGGCAATTTTGCCGCGCGGGTGGACCGTTGCCGCTTTCCTATCTAGCCCGACCTTTCGCTGTTTGCCCCACGCTTTGGGCTCAAACGGCGGCTTGTGGAAACAACCGGGAACATAGACCCATGCGCTTGCCCCTTTGCCGGACCTTGGCCACCCTGGCCGTCAGTGTCCTTGCAGGTGCTGCCTTCGCCGATGTGATGGTCAGCCAATCCAATTCGCCCGCCCTTGTCATGGGGGCCGAGTTTGGCTCTTTGTTCGGGGCCGAACATAGTGCCGTCAACGCCCTGCCGCAGGCCGCGCTGACGGCCTTGGCCAAGGGGGCTGCGGTCCCCACGTCCATAACCTCACCCATCCTGCCCTATAGCGCGGAGTGGCTGGCCAGCCTGCCCGCGCCCAAGGGCGATGCCCAGTGGGAGTGCCTGCGCAGTGCCTTGTATTTCGAAGCGCGCGGCGAAACCATTGCCGGACAGGTCGCGGTGGCCGAGGTGATCTTGAACCGCCGCGATGCGGCGGGCTTTCCCAAAACGGTCTGCGGTGTGGTGCATCAAGACGGCGAAGGCGCTTGCGCCTTTTCGTTCATGTGCGATGGGCGTTCGGACACAATGCGCGACCAGACGGCCATTGACCAAGCGGGCCGCATCGCCCGCGTGATGCTGGACGGAGCACCGCGTCCGCTGACGGCGGGGGCCACCTTTTTTCACACCCAAGATGTCAAACCCAAATGGCGGCACCTGTTGCAGACCGCCGCCATCGGCGGGCATGTCTTTTACCGCACCACGCTATAAGGTCGCGCGCCTTGCACAGGCGGTCGGGTTCGGGCAGATGGGGCCTTGGGTCGGGCGCTAGTCTTGCCCTGTTCCATCGGGAGGGGTCATGTGACTTCTGAGACTGCGACCTCTGACATTCGTCTGGCCTTTGCCCATCCTGAAGAGCGCAGCCTTGCCTCGGCAGGGGCTGACCCGCGCGACCGCATATCGCTGCGCGATCATCGGGTGGACGTCGACATTGGCGCTTTCCAAAAAGAGCGTGGACACACGCAGCGCATCTTGTTCAACATCGTGGTCGAGGTGCGCCCCGCGCCGCAGCCGTTGAACGACGATGTCGACCGCATTCTGTCCTACGACCGCCTGACAGAGGCGATTGCCACCGAACTGGCCGCCGAACGGCTAAACCTGCTGGAAACCTTGGCCGAGCGGGTGGCTGAGCGCATTCTGGCCGAACCCCAAGCCATGCGCGCCTTTGTGCGCATCGAAAAGCTGGACGTTGGTCCCTATAGGCTGGGGGTCGAGATTGTGCGCTCGCGCGCTGAGGCGGCGGTGAAGGTGGTGGGCCATGACGGGCTAGAGGCCGCGGTGCATCCTTTGGTGGTGTTTTTGGACAATGCCACACTGGCGGCCCCTGATCTGTCATCCAAGCTCGACGCATGGGCCGCAACCGGCCTGCCCGTGATCTTGACCCTTGGATTGCCCGACCTGCCGCGCCCACAAACCGGCCACAAACCCACCCAACGCCGGGTCGATCTGTTGGCGATCGAGCAAAACGCTTGGGGCCTTGCCGCGCGCGATGCGCGCTGCGTGGTGATGCAAACCCGCACCGAGATTGATTGGGCCGTCAAACGCGGCCAGATGATGGTCTGGGCCCCGTCGAAAATGGTGCTGGACGCCACTGACGGCCCGCAAGCGCGCGATGCGGTCGGGCTGGCGTTATGGCTGGCCGAAACCATGGCTGCAGACCGCTTGATCGTTCACGGCCCTGTGACAGTGCCGGCAGGAAGCCGCGTGCGGGTGGAACAGGCCTAAACCGTCCTCTTGCCCAGCGCGGCGTTGCGGCTTAACCCCCACCTTCAGCGCGGGGCCCAAGCCGGGGGTTTTGCACCCCCGGACCCCCGCAGGATATTTGGGCAAGTATGAAAGACAAAGCCGTGCAAGACTATCTGCGCCCGATTGCGATGAGCGACCCTGCCCGTCCGGCGGGGGCCTTGGCCTTGGCGGGCGGGTCGTGCTGGTTTGACCGGGTCGAGGTTTTGTCGCGCACAGCCGCGCCGCAGATTGTGGCGGCGGCAGACTTGGCCCTGGCGGATCAGGCGCGGTTGTCATCTGGGCGGCCTGACTTTGGGGCCTTGGGCATGGCCAAGCCGCGCCTGATGGGGATTTTGAACATCACGCCTGACAGCTTTTCCGACGGCGGGTTATTCTTGCGACCTGAAGCCGCCGTGATGCAGGCGCGCCTGATGGCGGCGGGGGCCGAGATCATCGACATCGGCGGCGAAAGCACGCGGCCCGGGGCGGTCGAGGTGGAAGCGGCCGAGGAAATCGCCCGCACCGCGCCGGTGATTGCCGCTTTGCGCGCAGGCGGGCTGGATTTGCCCTTGTCGATTGACACACGCAAGGCTTCGGTGGCTGAGGCCGCCCTTGGTGCGGGGGCCTCTTGGGTCAATGACGTCACCGCGCTGCGCTTTGATGCGCGGATGGCCGCAGTGGTGGCGGCGCACAACGTGCCCGTGATCTTGATGCATTCGATACAAACCCCTGCGACAATGCAGGTTGACCCCTATTACGACGACGTTCTGCTGGATGTGTACGATGCTCTCGCCGCCCGCGTGGCTGCCGCCGAAGCCGCAGGGATTGCGCGGTCTAACATCGCTGTCGATCCGGGCATCGGCTTTGGCAAGACACTGGCGCATAATCTGGCCCTGTTGCAGCGCCTGAGCCTGTTTCACAACCTTGGCCTGCCGGTCTTGCTGGGGGCCTCGCGCAAGCGGTTCATCGGCACCATCGGGCAAGAGGCCGAAGCCGCGCGCCGCATGCCCGGATCGCTGGCCGTCGCCCTTTGGGGCGTTTCGCAAGGCGTGCAGATCATCCGCGTGCATGATGTGGCCGAAACCCGCCAAGCCCTGTCGCTGTGGCAGGCCACCACCCAAGGAGCCTCTTTATGACCCGCAAGTTATTTGGCACCGACGGGGTGCGCGGCCGTGCCAACACCTATCCGATGACCGCCGAGATGGCCCTGCGTTTGGGCGCTGCGGCGGGGCGCTATTTCCGGCGCGAGGGCAGTGCCGCCCACCGCGTGGTGATCGGCAAAGACACCCGCCTGTCGGGCTATATGCTGGAAAATGCGCTGACGGCGGGGTTGACCTCGACCGGCATGAACGTGCTGTTGCTGGGGCCAGTGCCCACGCCGGCGGTGGGGTTTTTGACCCGTTCGATGCGCGCCGATCTGGGCGTGATGATCAGCGCCTCGCACAATCCGCATCAAGACAACGGGATCAAGTTCTTCGGCCCCGATGGGTTCAAACTGTCGGACGAGGCGGAAGCCGAGATTGAAGCCATCGTCGCGGGTCAGATCACCCCCGCCGACCCCGCCTTGATCGGCCGCGCGCGGCGCATCGACGATGGGCGCGGCCGCTATCAGGAATTTGTCAAAACCACCTTCCCCGCCGGACTGCGGCTGGACGGGCTGAAAGTCGTGATCGACTGCGCCCATGGCGCCGCCTACAAAGCCGCGCCTGAGGTGCTTTGGGAACTGGGGGCCGAGGTGATTGCCATAGGCGTCAGCCCCAATGGCACCAATATCAACGACCAAGTCGGATCAACCCATACC
>JBAXLX010000240.1:0-5554 GCA_037134595.1 Pseudomonadota bacterium | reverse complement strand
CAGTTCAAGGCGGCGGGTAAGACGGTGGTGATTGCAGCGGGCGACACCTTTCGCGCCGCAGCGGTGGAACAGTTGCAAATCTGGGGCCAGCGTGCGGGCGTGCCGGTGCTGACCGCCCCCGAAGGGTCTGACCCCGCAAGCCTTGCCTTTGATGCCCTGACCAAAGCGCAGGCCGAGGGCGCTGACCTTTTGCTGATCGACACCGCAGGCCGCTTGCAAAACCGTGCCGACCTGATGGAGGAGCTGGCCAAGATCGTGCGCGTGTTGCGCAAGAAAGACCCCTCGGCCCCGCACAACACGCTGTTGGTGCTAGATGCCACCACGGGCCAAAACGCGCTGACTCAGGTCGAGATTTTCTCGAAAATCGCCGATGTATCTGGCCTTGTGATGACCAAGCTGGACGGCACGGCACGCGGCGGGGTGCTGGTGGCTTTGGCCGATAAATTCGGCCTGCCGATCCATGCCATCGGCGTGGGCGAGCAGATTGACGACCTATCCCCCTTTGACCCGCAAGATTTCGCCAATGCGCTGGTCGGACGGGACGCCTAAGCCCCATGACACAAGCTTTGCTTGCCATGGTGGGCACACCCGCCGGACATCGGCTGGCCATTGGGCTGGCCTTGCTGGCCGCCGTGCTGCACGCCCTGTTCGGGGCCTTGCAAAAGGGGCGCGATGACCCTTGGGTGACGCGGGCGGCGATTGATGCCAGCTATGGGCTGATCGCCGCCCCCTTTGCGCTGTTCGTGGTGCCGTGGCCTGAACCGCAGATGTGGCCGATCTTTGCGGGGGCCTTTGTATTGCACACGTTCTATAAGATCGTGCAAGCCATGACCTATGACCGCGCGCCCTATACCGTGGTCTATCCGGTTGTGCGCGGCACGGGGCCGTTTTTCACGGTGCTGTTTGCGGGTCTGGTGTTTGGCGAGCATTTCGTTGCAGGCCAATGGCTGGGCCTTGCGCTGCTGGTGGCGGGGATTTTGGGGCTGGCGGGCCATTCGCTGTGGCAATTGGGCGCACAAGCGGCAAGCCTGCTGCCCGCCTTGGGGCTGGCGCTGATCACGGGCGGGTTTGTCGCGGCCTATACCACCTTTGACGCTTGGGGCATTCGGGCTGCGACAGACCCGTTCACCTTTCTGGCGTGGTTTTTCATGTTTGACGGGATCTTCATTCCCATCGTCACCTATAAGCGCTGGGCGGGCCTGCCAGCGCACCGCATAGCGCCCTTATTGCGGCGCGGGGTGTTCGGGGCCTTTGTCGCGCTGTTTTCCTTTGGCTCGGTGATGCTTGCCACACGGCTTGACCATGTGGGGATGGCTGCGGCCTTGCGCGAAACCTCGACCGTATTTGCGGCCTTGATTGGGTGGTGGGTTTTGGGCGAGAAGGTGGGGCTGGTGCGCGGGCTGTTGATGGGGCTGATCGCCTTGGGCGCTGTAGTGATGGAGGGGGCGGCATGACGAATTTCGCAGGCAAAGGGGGCAAACCCTATGACAATCGCCTGAAACTGGCGCTGGAATATGGGCCACTGGTGCTGTTCTTGCTGGGCTATTGGGTGCTCAAAGACAAAAGCGTGACCTTGGGGGGGCAGACTTATTCGGGGTTCATCGTCTCGACCGCGGTGTTTGTCGTTATCTTTGCCGCCTCGATCCTTGCGCTTTGGCGGTTGACGGGCAAGATCGCGCCGATGCAGATCATCACGCTGGTGGTGGTGCTGTTCATGGGCGGTTTGACCGTATGGTTTAACGACGCGCATTTTATCAAGATGAAGCCCACGATCATTTACCTGTTCTTTGCCGCCGCCCTTGGTGTTGGCCTGTTGCAAGGCAAATCTTACCTGCGCTTGGTGATGGAGGATGCCATTCCGATGCAGGCGCAAGGCTGGATGATCCTGACCCGCCGGATTGCTGTGTTCTTTGTGGTTCTGGCCGCAGCCAACGAAATCGTCTGGCGCAATTTCTCTGATGGCACATGGCTGACGTTTAAAGCCGTGGGCCTGACGGTTGCCATGTTCGCCTTTTTGCTGACCCAAGCCAAGGTGCTTGAACGCTACGGCCTGCCCAAAGACGATGCGCCCAAAGCGTGACCTTGGCGTTGACCTGCCGCTTGGGCATTGCTAAAAGCCGCGGGTGGCGATTTGTTACCGGATTGCGGGCCACGTTAAACCTCCGCTAAAAAGGTCAAGGCCGCGCGCAGGCCCTTTGCTTTTCCGGTTCGCAGTTTTCGCGCGCAGGAGGCATGTGATGACCAAAGACTGGAACACCCGCACCAAACTCGTCCACGAGGGCTCTCGACGCAGCCAATATGGCGAGATGGCCGAGGCGATTTTTCTGACCCAGGGCTTTGTCTATCCCGATGCCGAAAGTGCCGAGGCGCGGTTTATCAAAGCCGGTGAGGATGAGTTCATCTATGCCCGCTACGGCAACCCGACCACGCGGATGTTTGAAGAGCGGATTGCCAGCCTAGAGGGGACAGAAGACGCCTTTGCCACGGCCTCGGGGATGGCGGCGGTGTCGGGGGTGTTGATGGCGATGCTGCGGGCGGGGGATCACATCGTCTCGTCGCGCGCACTATTTGGATCGTGCCTCTATGTGCTGGAAGAGGTGCTGACCCGCTACGGCGTGCGCGTGAGTTTTGTCGACGGGGCCGATCTGGACCAGTGGCGGGCGGCGGTGACACCCGGCACTAGGGCGGTGTTTTTCGAATCCATGTCGAACCCCACGCTAGAGCTGGTCGATATTCGCGCGGTGTCAGACATCGCCCATGCGGTGGGGGCCTTGGTTGTGGTCGACAATGTCTTCGCCACGCCGATCTTTTCCAAAGCGGTCGAACAAGGTGCGGATGTGATCGTCTATTCCACCACCAAACACATCGACGGTCAGGGCCGCGCTTTGGGGGGGGTGGTGTGCGCAACAACCGAGTTCATCCGCAAAACGCTGGAACCCTATATGAAGCACACCGGCGGGTCGATCTCGCCCTTCACGGCGTGGTTGATGCTGAACGGAATGGTCACGCTGGACCTGCGCTGCCGTGCAATGGCTGACAGCGCCTTGATGGTGGCCAAAGCGCTGGAAGGGGATGCGCGAATCTCGCGGGTGATCTATCCCGAACTGCCCAGCCACCCGCAGCACGCCTTGGCGATGGCGCAGATGGGGTCGGGCGGCACCTTGGTGACCTTTGATCTGAAAGGCGGCAAAGAGGCGGCGTTTGGCTTTATGAACGCTTTGGAAATTATCAAGATTTCCAACAACCTAGGCGATGCCAAATCCATCGCCACGCATCCGACGACCACCACCCACCAACGCCTGCCGCAAGCGCAAAAAGACAAGCTGGGCATCACCCCCGGCCTGATCCGCCTGTCGGTCGGCTTGGAAGACCCGCGCGACCTGATCGGTGATCTGCGCGCGGCTTTGGATGCGATCGTCGGTTAGGCGGGCGATAAAAGATCCCGCACCGGGGGCAAATTCCCCGTGCGGGTGATCTAGCGCCATCTTTGTGTCGTATCAGTCGGGTAAGGGGTTGGGAAAAAGGGGCTGGGGCCCTATATAGCAAACCTGCGACCCATCGCACAAGGAAGCGTTGCCATGAATATCTATGACCCCGAGCTTGACCGTAAGCCCGGCCGTGACGAGGCTGAAGCCGCTTTGGCTGTGCTCAAGCGGTGGGCCGACAGGGCCTCGGCCGCTGATATCGTGGCTTTGGACCCCGCGGTGGGGGCTTTGCTGGGCGCGGGCTATCCGGTGTTCAACCGCGCCTATCCGCAAGGCTTCTTGGTGGATGAGGTTTATAAAGACAGCCTGCCTGATCTGCAAAATGGCCCTTCTAGCTTGATCGTGGGGGCCAAGCAGGTCATCCAACATGTGGGCATTTCGAACTTTCGCCTGCCGATCCGCTACCACACCCGCGATGCGGGCGAGGTGATGCTGGAAACATCGGTCACGGGCACCGTAAGCCTTGAGGCGGAAAAGAAGGGCATCAACATGAGCCGCATCATGCGGTCTTTTTATGGTCATGCCGAACGCGATTTCAGCTTTCAGGTGATCGAACACGCGCTGGAAGATTACAAGCGCGATCTGGGGTCGTTTGATGCCCGAATCCAGATGCGGTTTTCCTTTCCGGTCAAGGTCGGCTCGCTGCGCTCTGGCCTGTCGGGGTGGCAGTATTATGACATTGCGCTGGAACTGGTGGATACCGCTGGCGTGCGCAAGCAGATCATCCATCTGGATTTCGTCTATTCCTCGACCTGCCCGTGTTCGTTGGAACTGTCAGAACACGCGCGGCGCACGCGCGGGCAACTGGCCACGCCGCATTCGCAACGCTCTGTTGCGCGCATATCGGTCGAGGTGGTCGGCCACGAGGTGCTGTGGTTCGAAGACCTGATCGAAATCGCCCGCGCCGCTGTGCCGACTGAAACCCAAGTGATGGTGAAACGCGAAGACGAGCAAGCCTTTGCCGAACTGAACGCCGCCAACCCGATCTTTGTCGAAGACGCCGCGCGCAGCTTTTGCTTGGCCCTGCAAGGCGATGACCGCATCCGCGATTTTCGCATCGTAGCCAGCCACCAAGAAAGCCTGCACAGCCATGACGCCGTGTCGGTGCTGACCGAAGGCCCGACCTTTGCCGCCGAAAGCCTTGACCCGCGCTTGTTTGCCAGCCTGTACCACGTCGGCTAACGCGCAGCGGCCCCGGCTGGGGGGTTTCACACCCCCCAGACCCCCCGTGGAGTATTTGCGCCTCGGTGAAGGGATGGTCGGTTCAACCAGCCCAAAGGATGGGCGGAAAAGCCGTGGCAGGCCGAGCCGTCGGGGAAAGAAATGTCCCAGTTTTCCCAAGTGGTTGCCTGTCCTGCATCGGCCCAACGGCCCCAGCGGGCGGCGATGATGGCGTGGATTTGCTCGGTTTGGCCCAGATGATCCAGCGCTTGGAAGATGTAATGGTGCATGAAGGGGCTGGCAAGGACCAGTTTGTCGGGCTGGGCTGTGTCGTCTAAATCCAGCGAGCGGGCGGTGATTTGGGCGGCGAGGTGGTGCGCCTGATCGCCTGTCACGGTGTCTGTCAGGATCAACAGCGCCAGCGACAATTGGCAGGCGGGCGGGCCTTGCGGGGTTTCGTGCCAGATTTGGTCAAAAAAGCGCGACTGGATGGCGGATTGCACGGCGCGTGCCTGATCGGCGACCTGCGCGCTGCCTGTCAGCTTGGCGGCAAGGCGCAAGGCGTGCAGGTAGCGGGTGTTGTAGGTCAGGTTTGGCTCGCCCCTTGGGGCTTGGGACCAATCTAGGAACAGCCGCCGTCCGGGTTGCGAGCGGATCAGACCGTTGCGGCCAACGTCTTGGTGCAAGCGGTCCAAAAGCCTTTCCAGCGTTGGGCGGTGGCGGGTGATCATCGCAGCGGCATCGGTTGCGCCGGGGTGGTGGGCATACAGATCAAGCAGTTCGATCCACGAAAAATTGTAATCGGTCACGACATAGGCCGGCACATCACCGGGCAGGATTGACGGCAAGATGCCGTCCTGCGCTGCCCCCATCGCCGCCATGTCGATGGCGCGGGCAAGGGGGCGGGG
>JBAXLX010000239.1:0-5565 GCA_037134595.1 Pseudomonadota bacterium | reverse complement strand
CGGGGTCCACGCCCTTGCCGATGGTGTAATCGACCCGACCTTCGCCCGAAGACAGCACCCCGCCGGCCGAGGCGGGGATCAGCACCTTGCTCAACTCATCGCGCGAACACGCGGGCCCATGCATGCCGGGGCAATCGGGGATCAGGCCGGTGGCATTGGCGATGGCCGCCATTTCCACCATGGTCTTTGACCCATCGACAAATTCCACCAACATGCGCGGGTTCATATGGCGGCGCACAGCTTCCTCGGTATAGGCATCGGGTGTGGCGTCAAAATTCAGCGGGTTGTTCTTGCCCTTGCCCGCGCTGACGATGCGGTGGCCCATGGCGCTGACAAATTCGATCAACTCCATGCAAGACGACGGCTCATCGCCCGCGCCCAGCGAATAGACCACGCCAAGACGCTCTGCCTCAGATCGCAGATAGGCGCCGATCGTGACATCGGCTTCGACATTCATCATCACCAGATGCTTGCCACGCTCCATCGCCGCAAGGCCGATTTCCGCGCCGACCGAGGGAATGCCGGTTGCGTCAATCACCACGTCGATCAAGCCCGATTCCAGCAGCGTTTCCACCCGCTGCGTGGTGGCGATTCGGCCCGATTCGATGGCGGCGTTCAGCGCATCGGTGGTGTCGGTCGCCACGGCGCGGTCGCTGTCGCCGTAAGCAATGGTCACCGAACGCCCGGCCGCTTGGGGGTTCAACTCGCTGATCGCGCCGATTTCGATGCCGCGCATGTGGGCGACGCGGCTGACAATGTCGGTCCCCATCTCTCCCGCGCCGACAAGGCCGATTCGCACGGGTTTTCCGGTTTCAGCGCGCGCAGCCAAGTCTTTGGCAAGGCCGGTCAGGGCGACATTCGTGGGCATTGGGGGTCTCCTCGATAGGGTTGCCACAAGATATCTGTACATTTGCATTTTTGTCAATCATAAGTTCAACAGATACCGCAGGGGATCGTGCAGAAAATCGCATTGACAGGCGATATCCTGTGCACACACACTGAATGAGAGTTGGCAAAGTTCAAATCAGCGCACTTATCGGCGCCATGGCTTGGCAAGATCGGGTGCGAACAGGGTGCTTTTAGGCCAGATCATTGGTCTTTCGCACTGACAGCTTACGAATGAGGGGAAAGCATGGCTGCAACATTTGACTACACCGCGATGGGCTTCATCACGTTTGACGCGCTCTGCCGCCCCGTCACACAGATTCCGCCCAAGGGTGACACCTATTTTGTCGAGGAGCTGACCCTTGCCGTGTCTGGCGCTGCCGGAAGTGCGGTGATTGTCGCGGCCAAACATGGTCTGAAAACCCAAGCCGTGGGCGGGGTGGGGATCGACGATATGGGCGACTGGGTGTTGATGAAGCTCAACAAGTTCGGCGTTGATACCGAATTGATGCAGCGCTGCGCTGATTTCACCACATCCTCCTCGCTGGTCACAACGCGGCCTGATGGCCAGCGCCCTGCCTTGCACAAGCGCGGGGCGACGGACGGGTTTATATCGACGACGCCCAAATCGACCGTGTGCTTGATACCAAAATCCTGCATGTCGGCGGGGTGGGCCTGATGAACCGCATGGACGACGCCGGACGCACCGCCGAGATCATGGCCGAGGCGAAGCGGCGCGGTGTGATCACCACGCTGGATGTTTTCGCCTCGACCGCCGCCGACCTGCCCAAGGTGGAAAGGCTGCTGCCCTATACCGACTACTTCATCCCGTCCGAAGAAGAAGCCCGCGCCCTGTCGGGGCTGCAGGCGAATCATGATCTGGCGCATTTCTTGCTGGATCGGGGGGCGGCTTGCGTGATCTTGACCTTGGGCGCGCAGGGGGCGTTTTATTGTCACAAGGACGGCACCGAATTTCACACCCCGTCCTTTCAGGTGGAAGTCAAATGCACCTGTGGCTGTGGCGACTGCTTTAACGGTGGCTTTGCCACAGGGCTGCATCTGGGGCTGACCCCGCAAGACTGTGTGGAACTGGCGCAGGCATCCTCGGCGCAGAATGCCACGGGCTTGGGCAGTCAGGCGGGGGTGCGCGATCTGCGCCATACGATGGAATTCATCACAGCAACGCCGCATAGACCCAAGGTCTAGCTTTTCGTTGCGGCTGCGATGGTCTATCTTGGCCCCAAAGACGCAAGGTGATCATGCCAAACCCGCGGCCCAATTCTTTGCCCGATGCCATGCCGCTGCGCGACGCGCTGCGCGGGTTGCGGCACGCGGTGCGGCGCGGCGGGGAAACCTTGCTGGACGTGATGCCGCTTGACCAGTTGCCTGCGCCCGCATCGCATCTTGCGGGGGTTGTGATCCGTGAAGTGGGCGAACTGGCCAAGGGGATGGAAGAAGTCGCCTCGGGCCTTGCGCGCTTGGCACTTGGCGGCGGCGAGGCTGCGCAAACCGGCATCTTGAACCTGACCGCCCGCGAAGGGGCCGAAGATGGTTTTGCCCAAGGCATCTATGCCGCCTTGCGGCTGGTGCTGCGGCGGTTGGATGCGCCGTCGGTCTATGTCAGCGAAACGGCGGCGCGCATGGCCTATGTGGCGTTGCGCCCCGATCAACGCCACGGCGCAGATGCCGACATCGCCGCCGCCCTGTCGCTGTCCTTGGCCGAAGCTAAGGTGATGCGCGGTGCATCGGCGCAGGATGCGGCCCATGTGCCGGGTCAGGCCATCGAACATGTGGCAATCTTTGCGGTCATGCTCTGGCTGCAATCCACCCGCAGCGAGGCCGAGGATGAAGCCGCCCTTGCCTCTGCCACGGATTTGGCCTTTGCCGTCGCCGCCGAAGCCGATGCTGCGTTTTGCAACCACGACATGGCCAAGCTTGCGGCCCTTTACGGCGAGTTTGCCGCCCATGTCTGACCTTCCGCCCCTTTCCGGCAGCCTGCCACCCACCAACGAGCCTTTGCGCATTGCTGTGCGGCGGATGCGCTGGTTTCGCGCGGCCTTTGACGCCTATGTGAAGGCCATCGGCGATAGGATCGGCTGCACCTATAAGATCGACGATGCCAAGCTGGCGGCCATCTTTGTGCGCTGGCTGCGCGCGGTTGAGCGCCAAAAACCCGCCAACCGCCAAGATCGCCACGACTATTTCGAATTTGCCGCTGGCTTGATGCTGCGGGAATTGACGGCGGATATGCCGCTGACGGCACTTACCCCGCCCGCCAAAAGCCCTGCGGACTCTGCCGCCGCCTTTTGGCCCGAGGGCTATGCCTGCACCCTATTCTGCCTGACGGTACATTCCGCCGCCATGCAGCAAGAATTCAAGGATAAGCCGCAGGTTTCCCCCGTGATTGACGACCTGCGCCATTGGTGGTCGTTCAAGGAAAACGCCCAAGCGGAAGCGTCGTTTTCGGTTGGCTTTCTGCTGACCCTTCTGGGCCATCAGCCCAATTGGATGATGCCCGATGTGTTTCGCGCAAGGTTAAGCGACGAGCTTACGCAGTCGTAAACCTGCTTATGTCGCATTGGGGAAAGGCGGGCGAATCACACCTGCGCGGTGCAGAGTTTGCGCCGATTGCCGCCGCGCCAAGCCACTTTTCCACCCAGCGAAGCGCCGGAATGGGCGGTGCGTTTGGGTTTGGATGCAAGCTTGCGCCCAAGTCCTGCGATCTGTGTCGGGTTCGGGTGGGTTTGTACATAGTATGCCATCCATGAATAAGTGTGCGAGGCGCTCCGCCCAACCCTGACGCGGCGGACTTGAGGCTTTCAGCACGCCTCATCTTAACCTTGATCGACGTCTTGATGAGGGGGTGTTCCCAGCCGCAAGGCCGCGCAGATAAGGCCATGAAAACAGAGCAAATATCAATGACTTTCCCGCCTGTTTCCGGTCAAGTATTGACAGGCAGGTGCGGGACGTTTGACTTTGGAAACGGGCCTGTTCAGGCGGTCAATAGGGCCGTGCGGCGCAAAGTCCGTAGGCCTGTGATTTTTCTTGATTGACAGGTTCGCTGAACATAGTTTATCTTTAAGTTATAAATGTTCCTTCGGGAGGTGGAGCAACATGGCAGAAATCTTCGATCATACCGGTGCGCCGGTCACCCATGGCAGGGCCCGGGTCAATGGCATTCGGATGCATTATGTCACGGCAGGGCAGGGCGAACCGTTGCTTTTGCTGCATGGCACACCGAAAACCCATTTTTACTGGTACAAGCTGATCCCGCTGCTGACGCCCTATTTCCGCATCGTCGCCCCCGACCTGCGTGGCTTTGGCGACACCGACAAGCCGCCCGCCGAGGAAGGCTATGACAGCCTGACCAACGCCAAGGACATGGCGGCCTTGATGACCCATTTGGGCCATGACACCTTCCACCTGCACGGCGAAGACCGTGGCGCGGAGTTTGCCTATGCCTTGGCGGCCACCGAACGTGCGCGGGTCAAGACGCTGTCTTTTTCCGAAATGCTGCTGTCGGGCGAGGGGCTGGAAGAATGGTCGAATTTCACGCCTGAAAACGTGTCCTCTCAGTTCAATCTTAAAGGCGTCTGGGTGTGGCATATCCCGTTCTTCTGGATTCCCCATCTGCCCGAAATGCTGATCACGGGGCGCGAGCGGGAATTCTGGGAGTTCTGGATCAAGGCCGAAACCTGGAACCCCAACGCCATCACCAACGAGGCGATTGACGAGTGGATCGCCCGTTTGTCAGCACCGGGTGGCCTGCGCGGCTGTCTGGAAACCTACCGCGCGGGCATGAAGAACGCGCGCATCAACAAAGAGCTGAAACAGTCCAAGCTGACCCTGCCCATTCTGACCATCGGCGCGCCAGAGTTCTTTGGCGAACTGGTGCGTGACCAGATGGAAAAGGTGGCGGTTGGCGTTGAACGCTCGGAAGTGTTCCAAGAATGCGGCCACAGCCTTGCGCTGGAAGCCCCTGACCGTCTGGCCCTAACCCTGCGCGAGTTCATGCTGCACAGGGCCTAAGCCGAACCCAAGACCACAAGACTTACCCAAACCGACAGGCCTCTGAGGAGGAGGCCCTGTCACACCCAAAAACGGAGGAGAAGACTATGAAACACCTGAACTTCAAACGCGCCGTCCTGGCAATGTCGGTCGCCCTGCTGCCCAGCTTTGCGCTTGCAGATATCGCCGCAGATATCCAGCACCCGCTGTGGTACAAAGCCCCGTCCGACAAGACGATGGAATTCGCCAAGATGGACAATCTGGAAGGCGTCGTTGTCTCGGATGGTCAAGACGGCGCTGCAGGCTTTCCGGCTGCTGATCTGAAGCTGACCGACGAGCAGATTGCCAAGGTGAAGGCCGGCAACTTCACGGTTGCGATCTCGATGGGGTGGATGGGCGATGACTGGGCTTCCCAGCAACTGATCGGCCTGAAAGAAACCTTTGAATCGATGGGCATCAAGGTTGTCGCTGAAACCAACGCCAATTGGGATGACGCCAAACAAATCTCTGACCTTGACGCGATCAGCGTGTTGAAGCCCAGCTTGCTGGTGTCGATCCCGCTGAACGGCCAAACCACCGCTTCGGCTTACCAGAAGATCGCGGCTGCTGGCACCAAGGTTGTCTTCATCGACCAAGCGGTCGAAGGTATGACCGCTGGCAAGGACTATGCCT